>JBGSPT010000382.1:0-9526 GCA_041738475.1 Treponematales bacterium | reverse complement strand
GGCCCGGCCCGGGCGGAGCCCGGCCCCGGGGGACGGATGCCGAGGCGCGGCCCGCGGGAATCCCGAAGGTCCCGGCGCCGAAGTCCGAGGCGGAGTTCGATCGCGCATCCCTCAAGGAACGGCTGCTCCGGGGTCTCGTGGAGACGGGGTGTTTCAAGTCCGGGGATTTCGTCCTGAAAAGCGGGATTCATTCACCCTTCTATATCGATTTGCGCAGGGTGGTGTCCGACGTGGAGCTTCTGGAAACCGCAGCCGAAGCATACGCCAGTCTTGCCCGGGATATCGCATTCGACAGGCTGGGGGGCATACCCGCGGCGGCCCTTCCCCTGGCGACCGCGGCGGCCCTGCGTGTCCGGAAGCCCCTGGTCTGGCCCCGTATGCCCGTAAAGGATCACGGCACCGGAAACCGGGTGGAAGGCCGATTCCTGCCGGGCGAAAAGGTACTGCTCCTGGACGATCTGATCACCACCGGGGCCAGCAAACTGGAGGCCGTGGAGATACTCCGCGGCGAAGGGCTCGTGGTCGAGGATCTGGCTGTCCTGATCGAGAGGGGCGACCGCGGCCGCCGGGACATGGAAGCCGCCGGGATCCGGCTCCACGCGTTCCTTCATGTCCGGGAGCTGATAGCCCTATGCGTTTCCTTGGGCTTGGTGGGCCCGGATACGGGGCGGGAGATGGAGGCCTTCGCCTCCGGGGAGTGACGGATTCCTCGAGATCCGTCCGACCACCCGTCAAGCCCCCCGGACCATATCCTCCAGGGTGCGTCCAGCGGTAAAGGATCGCAGGTGCGTGTCCATCTCCTGCCAAATCCTGCCCGCCTGGCAGTCGGTACGCCGATCGCAATCCAGTTCCTTCCCGCAAACGCAGGGGGTTATCCCCAAACCTTCGCCGGAGGATTCCAGGATGGCCTCCAGGGTGATCTCCCCCAAGGGACGGGCGAAGTAGAATCCACCCCCGGGGCCCCGGACGGAATTGATGACGCCGGCCTTTCTTAAACGGAAAAAGATCTGCTCCAGGAACTCCGGGGAGATCTTCTCCCGCTCCGAAATGGTCTTGATGGAGACGGGGGATCCGTTCTCGCTGGTCTTGGCCAAAGCCAGGACGGCCCGCAACGCGTATCTGCCCTTCGTGGTTATGCGCAATTTTGTACTCCCGGTTTGATTTTCTGGAATAATCATATCTCCGGAGTAAGGAATTCGCAAGGGAAAATGAGTAAACCTCGCGCGGGCCGTCGGGAAACGGTTATTTAGGCTCCAATCTCCAGCATCTGTGGGGACGGGAGTCCTCGAAGTCCGGAGGCGTGGTAGCCTTCGTCAAGTCCCGGACGGAAACCCCGGTCAGCCGGGTTTCGTCGAACCGGAAGGACCGGGCGTTTGTGGAAAAATAGAGGATTCCGCCCGGGGAAAGGACATCCAGGCAGCGGCGTACCAGGTCGATCCAATCCCGGCCGATGTCCAGGGAACCGTGCATCCTCTTGGAATTGGAGAACGTGGGAGGATCCAGTACGACAAGATCCCAGCGGCGTCCCGCCTTGAGGGAAGAAGCCAGGAACTCCAGGGCATCCTCCCGCAGGAGCGGGAAGGATCGGCCCCGAAAGCCGTTCAACTCGAGGTTCCGCTCCGCCCAGGCAAGGTAGGTTCTGGAAAGGTCGAGGCTTTCCACGGATTCCGCCCCGCCCGCGGCGGCATAGACGGAAAACGAACCGGTATAGCAGAAAAGATTGAGCACCCGGCGTCCCCGGGCTTCGTCCCGGACAAGGGCCCGGGTGATACGGTGGTCCAGGAATAAGCCGGTATCCAGGTAATCCGATAGGTTCACTAGGAAGGAAAGCCCTCCCTCCCGGAGAACCGCCTGCCGGCCTTCGTCGGAAATCCTCTCGTACTGCCCGCTTCCCCTCTGCCGCTTCCGCACCTTGCGGAAGACGTTTTCCGCGGGGACTTCCAAGGTCCGGGAGATGACGGAACACATCCGGTCCAGCCAGGCGCGCTCCTCGGCCTCGGGCTTTTCATAGGGACGCTCGTACAGCGAGACGTGGGCGTATTCCCCGTAGCGATCCACGGACAGAGGGATTTCCGGAATATCCCGGTCGTAGACCCGGTAGCATTCCACGGATTCCCGGCGGGCCCATTTCCGAAGATGCCGATCCCGCTTTTTCAGGCGGTTTTCGAGGAACTCCTCCTGGCGATCCGGAGCGTCCGGCATCTTCAGGCGGTCTGATTCTTCTTCGTCTGGAGCATGACGGACAGCAGGGCGTATCCGGAGGACAGGTCTTCCCGATGGACGACCACCTCGCCGGGAACCTTGAGCTTGGCGTTCGTGAAATTCCAGATAGCCCGGATGCCGGACCGGACCAGGGTGTCCGTGGTCTCCTGGGCCTGGGGGGACGGAACGGTCAGGATGGCGTAGTCCACCTTGGAATCGCGTATCGTCGACTCGAGGTCCGCCAGGTTCAGAACCGTCACCCCGTGCACCTTCTTGCCGATCTTATCGGGATCCGTGTCGAAGGCCGCCACGATATGGAGCCCGTGGATCCGGAACTCCGGGTAGCCCATCAGCGCGGAGCCCAGGTTTCCCGCGCCCACGACGATGGCGTCGTGCATCTCGTCCCACCCCAGATACCGCTCTACCGCAGCGATCAAGGCATCGACTGGGTAACCTTTTTTCGGCTTCCCGATAATTCCCGTTATCGCGAGGTCCTTGCGTACCTGGATCGGTTCGAGGTTCAGTTCCTGGGCGATGACGGTGCCGGATATATAGAATTGGCTGTTTCTCTGGGCGTTCCGGATGATGTGAAGGTAGGAGGGGAGGCGCCTGACGGAGGGCGTGAACGATATCTTCAATCGGGCCATGTTCGCCTCTCGGTATATAGATGTAAAAATAAATATAGGGGGATATAGATAACTAAGTCAATATTCAATCGGAAATAAAAGGAAGCCCCGGGGAAAAAGGAGGTTTAAAACCCCGGGGCTTGATGAGAACGTAGAGTTATACGGAACTCTATGCATAAATATACATTTCTGGGAAAAAATAATCAAGACCAGTTTTCCGAATCCCCGCAGGCTTCTCTCAACCCGCGATCCGGCGGACTTTTTCGGAATCCGCAGGCAAAGCGGCGGCCAGCTGACCCTCGACTCTTGAAATGCCGAGGGACTTGCATTAAGATTACGCATTATATGTCAACGTATGCGGGATATAGTATAATAAGGTTTAAGTTGACATAAAACGGGAGATGGTATGGATAGGAATGCGAGGACGGCGATCCTGTTTCTGGTCGTCCTGTGTCTGCCCTTCGCGGCCTCGGCGGAGACGGAATCCGGGATAGCCGCCAGGGAAACCGCTTTGGTCATCCAGATAGGGGTCATCCTGTTCGCGGTACGGGCCGGCGCCGCCCTGGCTCAGCGTATCGGCGTGCCCACCGTATTGGGTGAGCTCCTCGCGGGGATCGTCATCGGCCCCTATGCCCTGGGCGCCCTGCCTCTGCCGGGGTTTCCCGCGGGTCTCTTCGCGGGCAGCATGGGAGAATTGGCCGTCAGTTCGGAGCTCTACGGCCTTGCCACGGTCGCCTCCATCCTCCTGCTGTTCGTCTCGGGCCTGGAAACGGACCTGTCCCTCCTGCTGAGATACTCCGTGGCGGGCGGAATCATCGGAATCGGAGGAGTCGTCCTGTCCTTCGCGACCGGAGATCTCCTGGGCATGGTTCTCTTCCGGACCGGCGCCATGGATCCCCGGGCGCTCTTCCTGGGCATTATGTCCACGGCCACCAGCGTCGGGATCACCGCCCGGATACTGTCGGACCGGAGGAAGATGGACAGTCCCGAGGGGGTGACCATCCTGGCCGCCGCGGTCTTCGACGACGTGCTGGGTATCGTCTTCCTTGCGGCGGTGATGGGAATCGCCGCCCTGACCCGGGAGGGGACGGGGGAGTCCCTGCCCTGGGGATCCATCCTGGGGATCGCGGGACGGGCCTTCGGCTTCTGGCTGGGATTCACGGCCCTGGGCCTGCTCCTTTCCAAACAGCTCGCCCGCTTCCTGAAGAGCTTCCGGAACCCCGCCTATTTCTCCATCCTGGCCCTGGGCCTGGCCTTGATCCTGGCCGGGATCTTCGAAAAGCAGGGCCTGGCCATGATCATCGGGGCCTATGTCCTGGGCATCTCCCTGTCCAAGTCCGACATAAGCCACGTGATCCTGGACAAGATCCACGGATTGTACGAATTCCTGGTTCCCCTGTTCTTCGCGGTGATGGGTATGCTGGTGAACGTCCGGCTGTTTCTGGATCCTGCGGTCCTGATCGGCGGCTTGGCCTACGCCCTGGTGTCCGTGGCGTCCAAGTTCGCGGGCTGCGGGCTCCCCGCCTTGTTCCTGGGCTTCAACGGGAAGGGCGCACTCCGCATCGGAGCCGGCATGGTGCCCCGGGGGGAGGTGGCCCTGATCGTGGCGGGGATCGGGTTGTCCGGCGGACTTTTGAGGGAAAACGAGTTCGGAATGGCCATCCTGATGACCCTCATCACCACCGTGGCGGCCCCGCCCGTCCTGAACGCGGCCCTCCGCCTTCCCGGCCGGGGAACCCGGGCGGTCGAAAAAGGGGCCGAGGCGGAAGCCTCCGTGTACGCCTTCCCATCCGAGGACGTTGCGGTCCTGGTCTCGGACGTCCTGATTAGGGATCTCCAGGAGGAAGGCTTCTTCGTCCAGCTCATGAACGTGGGGGACGGAATCGTCCAGGTCCGGAAGGACGATATCGCCTTTTCCCTGGAGCGAAAGGGGGTCGAATTGACCCTGCGCATGGATCCCTCGGACGCCATTTTCGTAAAAACCGCCCTGTTCGAGGCGGTGGCCCAATTGAACCAGCGCTTCGAGGAGCTCCGCCGGACCATGGACCCCAAACGCCTGACCGAGGGCCTGGACGAGGAGGGCGGGCGCGTGGACCCCGGATTCCGGGAAGCTCTGTCCCCGGACTGCATCGTGCTGAACCTGAAGGGTGCGGACAAGGAATCCATCATCACCGAGCTGGTGGATACTCTGGACTCCCGGGGCTGCCTCTCCGACCGGGACCAGGTACTCCGGGACGTCCTGGACCGGGAGAAGTCCATGAGCACGGGGATGCAGCACGGAATCGCCCTTCCCCACGCCAAGACCGAGGGGGTCGGCCGCATCGTGGCCGCCCTGGGCCTCATACCCGGGGGCGTGGATTTCAAGTCCCTGGACGGGGAACCGTCCAAGGTGATTCTTCTCCTGGCCTCCCCGAGCAAGCAGGCGGGTCCCCACATCCAGGTCCTGGCATCCGCGGCCGCGCTCCTGAACGACGACATCCGACGGGCGGACCTGCTGGCTGCGCAGAGCGTCGAGGAGGCGGCCCTCATCCTGGGGCTTTCCAGGCGGAGGACTCCGGGCCGGGACTAGGGTCGGTTCATTCCCACCAGGTGCGGGCGGTGAAATCCGGCCGGATGGAAGCCCCGGAGTGGCGGATCACCGAGGCCGTGCGGCGGTGCGGGAACAGGGGGGCCAGACGGCGCTCGAAGAGCTCCAGGGTGGTCCCCTTGGCCACGTCCTCGTCGAAGAGAAGGGCCGTGCCCTCCCTGTAGGCGGAGAGGAACACCTCGTCCGAGAGGGAGACGATGGGAGCGTCGTCCTTCCGTTTGAACATGCTGAACCGCACGAAATAGAGGGGAACCCCCAGGTATTCCGCCAGAAAGAGCCCCGGCAGGATGGAGCCGTGGGCCGCGCCTACCAGGATATCCGGTCTGCACCCGGCCAGGACCTTGTCCGCCAGGGCACGGATCTTTTCGGGCTCCGAAGCCCGCCAGGTATACTTGTCCCGGATGCCCGTGTAGACGAAGTCCCGGACCAGGGCGGGGAGCCGTTGAAGGAGGGATCCGGCGGCCTTTCGGATGCCCGGATCCAGGCGAACCACGGCCCGGGCCAGGTCCACGCCGTCCCGGTACAGGGAATTCGCCCGCTCGAGTTCTCCCAGGGGATACCGGAGATTGTACTTCCGGGCTTCCGCGAGGTCGTAGTACACCGTGGGATGCAGGGGAAGGCCGTGTTCCACGCAGATCTTGTAGTTGAGCAGGACGTTGACCAGCGCCGGGGCGCGCACGTAGAGGCGGATGCAGGAGTCCCAGAAGGGATCCCCGGCCTCCTTCGGCAGGGTCCCGGCCTTTTCCCGATCCAGCACGGCCTCCACCCCCGCGGCGGCCTGGCCGACGATATCCGCGAAGGTTTCCTCGAAATCCATGGCCGCGGGAGGCTCGTCCCAGTCCGCGAAGAGGTAACGGTCCAGCATGGCGGAAGTATATCCGCCCCAGCCTGGGCCCGCAACGAAGGTCCGGGGCCTGACGCGCCCGGCCGATTCCTGGTAGAATCCCGGCCACATTCGATTCGGCGCAGCCGGGGATCCGAACCAACCGGGCCCGGGCCGCCGCGGGGGGATCCATGAAGATCGCGATGTTCGCGCGGAACGGACGCAGGGGGATAGCCGTCCTCGCCGGGGACGGTTTGCACGGAGTTGAGGAAGGAAGTCCCGGATGGCCCGGAGACCTGGACGCCCTGTTGCTCGGCGGGGCGGACCTGCGGGAGCTCGGAGTCCGGCTGGAATCCGCCCCCCTCCTGGACCCCGAAGGGCTGTCCTACCTGCCCCCCCTGGTCAGGCCGTCCAAGATACTCTGCATCGGCCTCAATTATCGGGACCATTCCTCGGAGACGGGGCTCAAACTGCCCGACTACCCCGCGGTGTTCGCCCGGTTCCCCTCCTGCCTGGTGGGGCACGCCCAGCCCCTCGTGAAGCCCGCCGTCTCGGACCAGTTCGACTACGAGGGCGAGCTCGTAGCCGTGATCGGCCGCAGGGCAAGGCACGTGTCCCGGGAGAAGGCCCCGGATTGCGTGGCGGGCTATTCGGCCTTCAACGAGGCCTCCGTCCGCGACTTCCAGATGCGCACCAGCCAGTGGACCGTGGGCAAGAACTTCGACGGCACCGGCGCCTTCGGGCCCTGGCTGGTCACGCCGGACGAACTTCCGGCCGGCGCCCGAGGCGTACGCATCCGGACCAGGCTGAACGGACTGACCGTGCAGGACGGCAGCACCTCGGACATGGTGTTCGACGTGGCGGACCTGATCTCCATCCTCAGCCGGACCATGACCCTTGAGCCCGGGGACGTCCTGGTGACCGGCACGCCCTCGGGGGTCGGGATGGCTCGAAAGCCGCCCCTGTTCATGAAGCCCGGGGATCTCTGCGAGGTCGAGATCGAGGGGATCGGAATCCTCAGGAATCCCGTGATCGAGGCCTGAGAACCTACCCGAGCCCCGCCAGCGATCCGATCTGGAACACCGCGAACCCTATTCCCCAGCCCAGAACCAGGAAGTAGGCCACCACGAACCCCAGCCATCCCCAGCCCAGTTCCGCCCGGATCGCGGCCATGGCCGCGAAGCAGGGCGGGATGATCAGGGTGAAGAGCATCAGGACGAAGGCGGTGAGGGGGGAGAAACCGGGGTCCGCCCTCAGGGCCGCCTTCAGGGAGCCGCTTTCCTCGGTCTCCTCGACCCCCGTACGGTACAGGATGCCCAGGGTGGAAACCACGACCTCCTTGGCGGCGAAGCCCGTCAGGGTGGCTACCCCGACCTTCCAATCGAAGCCCAGGGGACGGAAGGCGGGCTCGATGATCTTTCCCAGGCGGCCCGCGGCGCTGTATTCCAAGGCCGCCGTTCCCAGGTAGGTTTCCGCCCAGGCTTCTGCCTGCCCGGGGCCCGCCTCCGGGTGCTCCGCCGAATACCGGGCCGCCATGGCTTCCGCCTCCCCGGGCGCGGACGGACGAGCCGGGAAGCTGGTGAGCGCCCAGATCAGGATCGAGGCGGCGAGGATGACCGTGCCGGCCTTCTTGACGTACTGCCAGGTCTTGTCCCAGACGTGCCAGAGGATCCCCCGCAGGGTGGGTGCCCGGTAGGGGGGCAGTTCCAGCACGAAGGGCGTGGGCTCTCCCCGGAGCACGGTGTTGTGGAGGAACAGGGAGGAGGCGAGGGAAAGGGCCGCCCCGATCGCGTAGATCAGCATCACCATGTTGGCGGAATTTTCCGGGAAGAAGGCTCCCGCCAGCAGGACGTAGACCGGGAGTTTCGCCCCGCAGCTCATGAACGGGATCGTCAGGATCGTGGCGATCCGGTCCCTTCGGCTTTTCAGGGTACGGGCCGCCATGATGGCCGGAACGGAGCACCCGAATCCGAGCATCATGGGGAGCACCGACTGCCCGTGCAGGCCGAAGGTGTGCAGGAGCTTGTCCGTGGCGAAGGCCGCCCGGGACATGTAGCCCACATCCTCCAGGAGGGACAGGAGGAAGAAGAGAATCACGATCAGGGGAACGAAGGAGAAGACTCCGCCGACCCCCCCCAGTATTCCGTCCACCACGAGGGACCGAAGGAATCCGTCGGGGATCGCGGTTTCCGCCGCCCCGGACATCCAGCCGAAGAACGCCTCCAGCCATCCCATGGGGTACTCCCCGATGAGGAAGGTCAGCTGGAACACAGACCAGAGCACGGCCGCGAAGATCGGAAGGGCCAGGAGGGGATGCATGATGACCGCGTCGATCGCCTCGGTCCGGGAGAAGTCCGGCTTCCGGACGATCTTGACCGCTTCCTTGACGGCTCCCCGTATGTACCCGTATCTCTGCTCGGAGACCACGATCTCCGCGTCCTTCCCGAAGTGCTTTTCTATCCAAAGTACGGCCTGGCGGGCGGAATCCTCGATCTCCGAGCTTCGGGGGTGGCCGGCGATGATCCCGGCGGCGTGTTCGTCCTTTTCCAGGAGCTTGACCGCAAGCCATCGGGCGGGATACTTCTCGGAGAATTCCGGATCCGAGGACAGAAGGGCCTCTAGGCCGTAGATCCCGTCCTCCAATTCCGTGCCGTATCCGGGCATCCTGGGTTCGGTCTCCGGGACGGCCAGCCGGGATTCTACGGCGTCCAGTAGCTCCTCGATGCCGAGGCCCCGGGGTCCCACGGTCTTGACCATGGGTATGCCCAGGACCTTGCCGAGCTCCAGGGCGTCGATCTCGATTCCCTTGGCCGAAGCCTCGTCGGACATGTTCAGGGCGCCCACCACGGGGATTCCGAATTCCTGGAACTGGAGGCAGAGGTAGAGGTTCCTTTCGAGGTTGGTGGAGTCCAGGACGTCCACGATCACGTCGGGTTTTTCGTCCAGGATGAAGTCTCGGGCTACGACCTCGTCCAGGGAATAGGCGGTCAGGCTGTAGGTGCCCGGAAGATCCACGAAACGGAACTCCCGATTTCCCCTGACGCGGGAACCTTCCCGTTTTTCCACCGTGACTCCGGGGTAATTCCCGACCTTGTGATGCGCCCCGGTCAGGGCGTTGAAAAGGGTGGTCTTGCCGGAGTTTGGGTTCCCGGCGATGAATACGATCAGGTCCCGAGCCATGAAGCCCTGCCGGTGATCCGCACGGACATTCTGTCAGCTTCACCGCGCCCGATCATCACGCGTGAGCCGTTCACCGCGATGACAACCGGGCCGTGTCCTCCGTTGCGG
>JBGSPT010000378.1:0-2172 GCA_041738475.1 Treponematales bacterium | reverse complement strand
CGATCTCCCTCTCCGGGAGCCGTCACCGAGGACGAGCTGGCCCGGGCGGTGGCACGGAAGAACGCAGCGGCCTCCGCTCCTACCGCTTCCCCGAAGCCCGGAGCCCCGAGCCCCGGGACGGAGGCCTCCGGGGCCGAGGAGCGCCCGGAAGAGGCCGCGGAGGAGGGGGACCGGAAGGCCGCCAAGGTCCAGCAGGGCTCCATCCTCAGGGTGGACTCCCGCCGTATCGACAACCTGCTCAACCTGGTATCCGAGACCGTCATCAACAAGGCAACCTTCAACCAGATCAGCTCCCAATTCTCGGAACTCCAGGGCGCCTTCCTGGCGGTGCAGTCCGAATTCCGGGACAAGCTCAAGGATTTCTTCGACGAGGTGAACGAGGCCCTGGCTTCGGGCAAATCCGTCAAGGAGATGAAGAAGGCCCTCCAGGAGCGCTGGGCCGTCCTCGCGGCGGTCCACGATCCCTTCGAGGCGGAGTTCAAGTCCACGGTGGCCAAATTCCGGTCCACCGCCCAGAACCTGGGACGGATCACCGGGGAGCTCCAGGAAGGGGTCATGCGCATCCGCATGGTACCCATCAGCCAGATCTTCAGCCGCTTCCCCCGGCTGGTTCGCGACCTGTCCAAGAGCCTTTCCAAGCAGGTGGACCTGGTCATCGAGGGGGAGGACACCGAGCTGGACAAGTCCGTGATCGAGGACCTCCTGGATCCCCTGATGCACTCGGTACGCAACGCCCTGGACCACGGCGTGGAGAGTCCCGACGTCCGCCGCGCCGCGGGCAAGCCCGAGACGGGGACGGTGCATCTACGGGCTTCCAACGAAGGCAACATGATCATCATAGAGATCGAGGACGACGGCAGGGGCATCGACGTGGAGGCCGTCAAGCGGAAGGCCGTGGATCGGGGGCTCCTGCACCCCAGCAAGGTCCTCACGGACGTGGACGCATTCAACCTCATCTTCGAGGCGGGGTTCAGCACCGCCGCGTCGATCACGAACATTTCGGGCCGGGGCGTTGGACTGGACGTTGTTCGCCGGCAGATCGAAAAACTGAACGGCTCCGTAGCGGTCACATCCAAGCCCGGCAAGGGCACCAAGTTCACGATCAAGCTCCCCCTGACCCTGGCCATCATCCAGGGCCTGCTGGTGAGGGTGGGCCGGGAGACCTACTCCATACCCATCACCTCGGTCATCGAGTCCCACCGGATCAAGCCGGAAGAGATCCGCATGATCGACAACTACGAGGTCTTCAACGTGCGCAGCGACGTGGTATCCCTGCTGCGCCTGGACCGCCTGTTCCGCATCCCGGTCTCCGGACAGCGGGAGTACAACTTCGTGGTCATCGTCGGAACCAACGAGAAGCGGGTGGGGCTCATGGTGGACTCCCTTATCGGGGAGGAGGATGTGGTCATCAAGCCCCTGCGGGACCATTACACCGCCTCTCCGGGCATAGCGGGCGCCTCCATCCTGGGAGACGGTTCGGTATGCCTCATCATCGACGTCAGCCAGCTTCTGGAGCTCGGGCTCAAGCGGGAGAAGGAAGAGCGAGCGCGGCTTGAGGGGGTCCTGCGATGAAGGCCGGGGGGAATCAAGCATGACGAGCCAGGCGAATTCGATGGACGCAACGGTCCTCGAGCGGCCGGAGGAGGCCCGCAAGGAGAAGGCCGAGAAGGTGGACTTCAAGATGGTCACCTTCTCCCTGGGGGGCAAGGAATACGGCATCGACATCATGAACGTGAAGGAGATAGCCCGGGCGGGTCGCTTCACCTACGTGCCGAACGCGGCCCCCTTCGTCCGGGGGGTCTACAACCTCCGGGGCGACATCATCTCCATCATCGACCTTAGGGTCATGTACCACCTGCCCGTGGATAAGCGCGAGGAGGACGCCGTCGAGAGCCTCCTCATACTCCGGGTGGAGGACCACGTCTTCGGCGTCATCGTGGACAGCATCGACAAGGTGGTGGGCATCTCCCGGGCGAGCATCCAGCCCCCCCATCCGATCTTCGGGGACATCAACGTCAAGTACATCCGGGGGATCGTGGAGAACGCCGGAAAGCTCTACATCATCCTGGACATCGCCAAGATCTTTTCCCCCAAGGCGGAGAAGGACGAGCATCCCGCCCATTACGAGGCGCCCCAGGCGCCGTCGGTCCAGGCGGCCCCGGCGGGAACGGC
>JBGSPT010000363.1:0-4267 GCA_041738475.1 Treponematales bacterium | reverse complement strand
CGCTTGGCCTCCGGCTTGGAGGCCCGCGCGCCTCCGGAACCGCGCGGCCCCGGGTTCCTCCGCGCCTCCCTTCGGGTGTCTCCCGGCTCGGCGCTTCCCGCCTATAACCGCGGGTGCGCCCGACTCCGGCGCAAGGGAAAGATCGGAAGCGGTCGAGGTTGCCGGCTGCGCCGGAGTCGGGGTTCTCAGGCGCGGCTCCGCTACCCCCTTGTAGGTTATATCCAGAAGACTCGACGAAGCTGCAGGCTTCGTCGCCGTGAGACAGGCACCCAGGGATCTCGGTACCTGCCAATCAGGAAAGCTTCAGTTGTGATTCAGTTCGTCAGAAGGATTCGACTTCGTTCCGGGAAAGAGAGAAGCGTCCACAGGGGTTCTTCCTCTACGAGGTCGCGGCAACCTGTACGGCTATGCCATAATCCCCCGAACATCCAAGCGCGACGATCCTCGACAAGGTTCGCCCGCACCGGATTGTCGTCGATATAGGCGAATACCGCGAGCAGATCCCGGAACCCCGAAAGTATCCGGGAGAAGAACCTCTCTCCCCAGACATGGCCGGTATAGCCGAAAAATCGATTGTACGCCATCGCGAAGACACTCAGGATCCACTGCATGACCGCGGATAGGCTGACGCCTTTCCCCGGCACGATTACGAGATGAAAATGGTTTCCCATGATGCAGAAATTCTCTATCCGGAAAGCATACTTTCTCTTAGCCCGTTTCACGACCGAAAGGAAAAGGACCTTAATCGCTCCCGGGTCGAAGATCATCTCTTTCCGATTCGCCCGCGCCGTCACATGGTAGCGGGCGCCTTCGCGCAACTCTCTAGGCTTCCTCATGCTTCCAATACGCGCGGCAGAGTTCGTTTTGATTGCGTCGAGCTCTGTCCCCATGAATTTTTTATTCTATTTTATTCCGTCTCCGGCGGCAAAACCCGGACCCGGGCTTCGTTGAAGGAGATGGACACGGCCTCCCCCTCCGCTGGGATGCGCTTGCCCGCGGGGTCGTCCAACTGCACCAGGAGCTCCCCGTACTCGGTGGTCACAAAGGTCTCCACGCTGGATCCGAGGTACACGTTCTGACGCACGGTCCCGTCTACGACGCCCTGGCTCGGAGCCCCAAGTCGCAGGGACTCGGGGCGGGCCATGAGGATGCCGGGCTTCCCGGCGGCTACACCGGGGGCGCGCTTCCCGGCACGCACGGTCTTCCCGTGGAGGACGCAGGCGCACCCGGGGCCCTCGAGGCCCTCCACGGCCACGGGGAAAAAGGCCACCTTGCCCACGAAGCCCGCGACGAACACGGAATCCGGGTCCTCATAGATGGCCGAGGGGGACCCGATCTGCCGGATGCGGCCGTCCTTCATGACGATGACCCGGTCGGACAGGCTCATGGCCTCGGTCCGGTCGTGGGTCACGTACACGGCGGTGATCCCCAGGGACTTCTGGATCCGGCGGATCTCCACCCGCATCTGCTCCCGCAGGAGGGCGTCCAGGTTGGATAGCGGCTCGTCCAGCAGGAGGACCCCGGGCTCCACCACGAGGCTCCGGGACAAGGCCACCCTCTGCTGCTGGCCGCCGGAGAGGCGGCCCGGGGAGCGCTCGGCGTAGTCTGAAAGCCCCGTCAGGGACAGAGCTCGACGGACCCGCTCATCCTGCTCGGCCTTGGGCACGTTCCTAACCCGCAGGCCGTAGGCCACGTTCTCCGCCACGGTCATGTGGGGGAAGAGGCCGTAGCTCTGGAAGACCGTGGCGGTGTCCCGCTTGTTCGGGGGAAGGCTCGTCACGTCCTCGCCCCCGATCCGGATGAGGCCGGAACTGGGCAGGTCGAAGCCGGCGATCATCCGCAGGGTGGTGGTCTTGCCGCAGCCCGAGGGCCCCAGGAGGGTCACGAGTTCCCCGGGGGCCACCTCGAAGGAGGCCTGGCGCACGGCGACTACGTCGGGTCTTCCCTTCACGTTCCTGTACACCCGGGTGACGTCGTCCAGGGTAACCGCTACCGGTTGCTTGGCCATGTGGTATCCTCTCCTCCCCTACCGGGTGATGGTCTTTTCCAGGGCTCCCGTGTCCCGCACCAGGAGCCGCATGAGGGCGAAGGCGCCCATGACGATGACGATGAGCACCGTGGCCAGCACGCTGGCCAGGCCGAACCGCAGGTTTTCCGAGAAGTTGTAGATCAGCACCGTCATGTGGTACCAGCGTGCGGAGATCAGGAAGATCACCGCGCTGACCGCGGTCATGGACCGCACGAAGGTGTAGGACATGCTGGTAATGAAGGCCGGGCGCACCAGGGGCAGGACGATGGTCCGGAACACGGTGCCCTCGTCGGCGCCCAGGTCCTTGGCCGCCTCCTCGATGGAGGGGTCGATTTGCCGCAGGGAGGCCACCCCGGACTCGATGCCCACCGGAAGCTCCCGGATCACGTAGTTGATCACGATGATGGCCGCGGTCCCAACCAGGATCAGGGGGGCCTTGTTGAAGGCCAGGATATAGGCGATGCCCAGGAGGGTCCCCGGCACGGCGAAGGGGGTCATCATCAGGGCTTCCAGGACCCGCTTGCCCGCGAAGGTCTTGCGTACGAAGACCAGGGCCGCCGCCATGGCCAAAAGGCCCGCGACGGGGGTGGCCGCGGCGGCCAGGGTCACGGTGGACCGGATGGCGTCCCGGCCCCGGGTCAGGGCCTCGGCAATGTTGGACAGGGTGAAGGAATAGTCGATGCCCCAGTTCTTCACGAAGCAGCCCGCCACGATGGTCCCGTAGAGGCCCAGGATGAAGGCCACGCAGGTCCAGACCCCGGCCCCCAGGGCCAGGCGCACCCGGGGGGAGGCGATCTCCACGAGCTTGGCGTTGGGCTTGCCCGTGACGGTCACGAAGGAGCGCTTCGCCACCCAGTTCCGCTGGAGGAAGAAGGCCGTCAGGGTGGGCAGGAGCAACAGGAGGGACAGAGCCGCTCCTCCGCCCAGGTCGTTCCGGCCGGTCACCTGGATGTAGGCCTCCACCGAGAGGACCCGGTAGTTCCCCGCCAGCAGAAGGGGGTTCGCGAAGTCCGCCAGGGAGTTCGTGAACACCAAGAGCCAGGCGGACAGGATGCCCGGGACCGCCAGGGGAAGGGTCACGGTCCGGAAGGCCCTCCAGCGCCCGGCGTTCAGGTCCAGGGCCGCCTCCTCCAGGGTGGAGTCCATGGCCTGCAACACCCCCGCCAGGGTCAGGTAGGCGATGGGGAACATCCCGACGGTCTGGACGATGACCAGGCCCGAAAGGCCGTAGATCGAGAAATTTTGCAGGCCCAACAGCTGTCGGGTGATGAGGCCGTTGTTCCCGGCAAGGAGGATCACCGAGAGGGTCAGGGAGAAGGGCGGGGAGATCACCGGAAGCTGGGCGATGGTGGACAGGAACTTCTTGCCCCCCATGCCGGTCCGGTGGATCGCGAAGGCGAAGACGAAGCCGATCACCGTGGAGACCGAGGCGGTCCAGATCCCCAGGCGCACGGAGCCCCAGAGGGCCTGCAGGTGGGCGCCCGAAAGGACGTCCTTCCATATCTCCAGGGAGAACTTCCCCTCCTTCAGGAACGAAAGGCGCAGGGCCTCCGCCAGGGGATAGGCGACGAAGACCCCGGCGATTCCCGCCAGGACCAGGACCGCGTAACCCACCGTGGGATCCCGGGTGAACCGGGAGATCCCGGAGAGGGCCGCGAAAAGGACGAAGGTCCCCACCGCGAAGAGGGCGAAGAGGCGCTCCAGGGTCCGGTTCCCGGCCTCGGGGGCTAGAAACACGGCGATCCCCAACAACTCGGACTCGCCGTCGTCCAGGACCGGGGCGTAGAAGAGCCGGACCCGCTGTCCCCCGTACTCCAGCCGCTGGGGAGACGCGTAATTCTCGAAATAGTACGCCGACTCCAGGCCTTTGGCCGCATCCTCGCCACCGGAAACGGAGTCCCACAGGAGGGCGGCTTCCTCGTCGGTAGTCCGGGTCTCGTAGACCTCCGGATCCTCGGTGGGGACCAGGTAGACCGCGGCGCCCCCGGGCAGACTTTCCGGGACCGAAGCGAGCCAGGCGTCCAGGTTCTCCGGGTCCACAGGGGCGCTTCGGGCCAGCAGGGTCAGGCGAGTCCCGGAATCCCGGGCCTCCTGGGATCTCAGGGTTCCCCTGAGGGTGAAGTACACCCAGGCGTCCACCGCCGCGAAGAGGGTCAGGACGGCCAGGAATCGCAGGATCGTCGTTTTTTGGAGCATCGGGGTCTCCCGTCGGACCATGGAGCCCGGCGGCCGGGAGCG
>JBGSPT010000045.1:0-1507 GCA_041738475.1 Treponematales bacterium | reverse complement strand
TCGGCCGCGGCGGCCAGGGAGGCGATCAGGGCCAGGGCGTCCGGCCACTGGAGGTCGTGCTCGAAGCCCGGGCGCTTGATCTCGACCTCCGTCCACCCGGTCCGGTCCAGGATCTCCCGGACCCGGTCGTAGCCCAGGAGGGTGGGGTTCAGCTTTATGTAGGTGGAGAAGCCCTTGTCCTCGATGAGGTAGCGGCCGATCCGTTCGATCTCCGCGGGGGGACAACCGTGCATGGTGGACAGGGTCACCGAGTGGACCGGAGCGGTCGGCATGGCCTCGACCGCCGCGGCCGCCCGGGCGGTCCCCTCGGCTCCGAAGGCTTCCCGGAAGGCGGGGGAGGCGACGGCGGCCCGGAGCTCCTCCAGGGCGGCGCTCCAGAAGGGCGTGGCGGCGGGGGCCCGCATACCCTCGATGAAGGCGTCCATGGCCGGGCTTTTTATGCCCTCCAGGGTGTAGCCCACGGACATGTTAAGGATGAAGTCCCCCGCCCCTTTCTCCGCGAAGAGGGCTTTGAGCACGTGGAGGGCCAGGAAACCCCGAAGGTACTCCTCGCGGGCCTGGACCAGGGAGAGCTCCGTGGACCACTCTACGTTGTGCCCCTCGTCCAGGGCGTCGATGCAGGGCTTGGCGATCTCGAGGGCGTCGTTCACCTGGACGGTCTTGAGCTCGAAGATCCGGGAACCCCCCAGGTAGGAGGCCGCCAGGTTCGGGGCGATCTGGGTATGGGGTCCCGCCGCGGGCCCGATCGGGTAGAGGATGCGGCTTCCCAGGACCTCGAAGCCCGGGGAGGCCGGCTCGTCCCGGAAGACCTTCCGGAAGAGGGCTTCCGGGATGTCGTAGACGCTCTTCTTGGCCTTATACTCCCCGGCCATCCGTCCGATCAGCGCCCCCATGGGCGTGGTTTCCATAACCTTGCTCGTGCTCACCGGTACCCCCAGCGCAGGAATCTGCCGCTCCCCGGAGCGGCGCATATGGGATGCTCGTTTCGGTCCGCCCGGGCCGCGTCGTACACGAGGCGGCCCCGGACATAGGTCGCGAGGAAGCGGCCGGAAAGGCGCATGCCCTCGAAGGCGGTTATCTTCCCCTTGGAAAGGAGGGTCCTGCCCTCGATGACCGTGGTACCCGCCGGGTCCGCAAGAACGAAGTCCGCGTCCTTCCCGGCCTCCAGGGAACCCTTGCGGGCGGACAGGCCGTAGCGTTCCGCGGCGGCCCGGGCGCTGACCTCCAGGTAGCGCCCCAGGGACAATCGCCCGCCCAGGAGCCCCTCGGAGTAGAGGTAGGGGGCCCAGGTCCCGGTCCCCGGGATCCCCCCGTAGTCGGTCCAGAGGTTTCCGGTGTTCTTCTCCTCCTCCGGGGCCGGGGCGTGGTCGCTGGTTACGAAGGAGATGGTCCCGTCCGAGAGGAGGGCCCAGAGCCGTTCGGCTTCGCCCCGGGCCTTGACGGGCGGGGCGGTCTTGAGGGAGGAGCCCAGGCGCTCGAAGTCCTAGGCGGAAAAGGCCAGGTAGTG
>JBGSPT010000295.1:0-2637 GCA_041738475.1 Treponematales bacterium | reverse complement strand
CCGGCTGTGCCGGTGCCCGCACCGTCCTTCTCCCCGGCCCCGGCACCCGTCCCTTCCCGGGTGGATGCCCTGGAGCTCTACCGTCAGGGACGGAACCTGGAATCCGCGGGACGGACCGCGGAAGCCCAGGGGCGGTACCGGGAGGCCGTGGCCGTCTGCGACCGGGAGCTCGCGGCGGATCCGGCCCGCATGGACGCCTACGCGGTCAAGTGCTGGTCCCTCTTCCGGCTGGACAGGTTCCGGGAGGTGGTGGACACGGCGAACGCGGGCCTCAAGGTCCGCTACGATCCCCGGCTCTCGGAGGTGATGGGAGAGGCCTATTTCCACCTGGGAAACAACGAGCTCGCCCTACGGAACCTCCAGCGGTACATAGAGAACATCGGTGAGTTCGGGGACCGGGTATCCACCGCCTACTTCTATATGGGCGAAATCTACCAGCGTCTCAGGAAGTACGACCATGCGGACATCGCCTACGCCCTGGCCCTGCACCGGGACCCTGCCATGTCCCGGTGGTGGTTCCGCTACGGCCAGGCGGTGGAAGCTCTTTCGGACTTCAAACGCGCGGCGGACTTCTATGCCCGGGCCCTGAAGCTTTCCCCGGAGATGAAGGAAGCCTCGGACGCCCTGGCCCGGGTCCGTTCCCGAATTTGAGCGGGGCCCGCGCCGCTTCGGGGTACAAGGTTCCGTCGAAGAAATCAGACAGGATGAACAGGATTATGGCCGGATGAACAGGATTAAGGGAGAAAAAGGAATTTCCAAGGTCTTGGTCCTGTCCATCCTTCTTCCATCTTGTTCATCCTGTCCGTCCTTTGGATATATGTCTTTGTAAATATCTCTCCGTGCCCTCCGTGCTCTCCGTGGTGAGTCCAGAAATCGTCTTACAGTAAACTGACCGGATCCACGTCCGTCTCCAGGCGGCAGTCCGCGGGGGGCTCGAAATCCCGGAGCACTCCCGAAACGGACCTGTGCAGGCCCCCCATGGAGGGCGCACGGAGGACCACGTGGAGACGGTGGGTTCCCGCCATGGAGGATATGGGGCATTCCGCGGGCCCCAGGATCTCCGCGTCCGGCGGCAAGGACAGGGCCGCGGCCCGGGCGAAGGCCCGGGCTCCTTCCCAGGCCCGTTCGGGTTTCCGGGACCGGAAGACCACCCGGATGATCCGGGAATAGGGCGGGAAGCCCAGCTCCCTGCGGGCGGCCAGCTCGGCGGCGTAGAAGCCCTCCACGTCCTGGGCCGCCGCGAAGCGCATGGTGGGGGACTCGGGGCGGAAGGTCTGCAGGATCACCCGGCCGTCCGGGGAGAAACGGCCCGCCCTGCCCGCCACCTGGACCACCAGGGAGAAGGTCCGCTCCGCGGCCCGGAAGTCCGGAAGGTTCAGGGACGTGTCCGCCAGGACGATGCCCACCATCTTGACCCCCGGGAAATTGAGGCCCTTGGCGACCATCTGGGTTCCCAGGAGGATGTCGATCTTCCCGTCCCGGAAGGAGTCCAGGATCCGGTCCAGCTCTCCCTTCCGGGCCGCGGTGTCCGCGTCCAGCCGGGCCACGGTCCAGCCCGGGAACCGGGCTTCCAGTTCTTCCTCCACCCGCTCGGTGCCGAAGCCCGCCCATCCCACGTCCAGGGACCCGCACTCCGGGCAGGCCCTGGGAGGCGCCTCGGAGTAGCCGCAGTAGTGGCACAGGAGGCGGTTCCGGTCCTTGTGGTAGGTGAGCCCCACGGAGCAGTGGCGGCAGCGGATCTCGGCCCCGCAGGACCTGCAGCGGAAGAAGTAGGAAAAGCCCCGGCGGTTCAGGAAGAGGATGCTCTGTCCCCCTTCGGACTTCACCCGCTCGAGTTCCCCGGCAAGGCGGCGGGAGAGGGCGCCCTCCTCGCCCCGCATGTCCACGATCTCCACCGCCGGCGGTGCCCCCCCCGCCAGGCGCCGGGTCAGGTCGAGGCGTTCCAGGGCGCCCTCGGCCATGAGGCTCCAGGCCTCCGCGGAGGGGGTGGCGGAGCCCAGGACCAGCCGGGCCTTTTCGTCGGAGCAGCGCTTCATGGCCACCTGCCGGGCGTGGTAGCGGGGTGAGGATCCCGATTTGTAGGAACCCTCGTGCTCTTCGTCGATCACCACCAGGCCGAGGTTCGCCACGGGCGCGAATACGGCGCTCCGGGCGCCCACCACCACGTCCGCCTTTCCTCCCAGGATCCGCCGCCACTCCGAAAGGCGTCGGGAGGGGGTGAGGCCCGAGTGGAGCACCGCGCAACGGTCCCCGAAGCGCCGGGAAACGGCGTCCACCACCTGCCGGGTCAGGGCTATCTCCGGTACCAGGTAGAGGACCCCCCGGCCTTCCTTGAGGGTGGCCTCCGCTGCCTGGAGGAAGACCTCGGTCTTCCCGGAGCCGGTGGTTCCGTACAGATACCTGCGCCCCGACCGGTCCGCCAGGATCCTGGCCAGCGCCGTCTCCTGTTCCGCCGAAAGGGTCAGGGGTTCGCCCATGGGAGGATAGTCCTCGAAGGGCGGGGAGGATTCCGAAGGCTCCCGGCGGCCCGAGGGGAGCATCGCCGCCAGGGCTTCTCCCCGGGAGCAGAGGTACATCCCCGCCAGCCAGGCGGCCAGCTCGGCGGTCCGCGGTCCGAAGAGGGGCTCCGGGTCCAGG
>JBGSPT010000292.1:0-1977 GCA_041738475.1 Treponematales bacterium | reverse complement strand
CTTCGCCTCCGGCAAGGCCGGGCACACCAGCCGGCGTCAGCTGGAGCTGGAGTCCCGCCTGCGCCGTGCCCTGGACCGGGGCGAGTTCTACCTGACCTACCAGCCCCAGGCCGCCACGGGGGGGGTCGTCCCGGGGACCTGCTCGGGCCTCATGGGGGCGGAGGCCCTGATACGATGGCAGCCCGGAGGGAGCGGACCCGTGAGTCCCGGGGACTTCATGGACATCGCCGAATCCTCGGGGCTGATCGTCCCCATCGGGGAATGGGCCCTCCGGGCGGCCTGCTCGGACGCCAAGCGTTGGGGCGACCTGGGCAAACCCCTCACGGTGTCCGTGAACGTGTCCCCCCGGCAGTTCCAGGCTGGAACCCTGGCCCGGCTGACCCGGGAAGCCCTGGAATCGTCGGGGCTCGCCCCGGACCGTCTCAAGCTGGAGATCACCGAAACCCTGATGATGGAGGACATGGAACAGACCGTAAAGGTCATGAACGAGATACGGGAGATGGGCGTCCGCTTCGCGGTGGACGACTTCGGGATCGGATTTTCCTCCCTCCGCTACCTGGACCAGATGCCCGTGGACGTCCTCAAGATCGACAAGGCCTTCATCGACCCCATCACGGACCGGTACGAGGGTGCCCAGATCGCCACGGCGGTCATTGCCCTGGCCCGGTCCTTCGACATGATCTCCGTGGCGGAAGGTGTGGAGACCACGGAACAGCTGGAGGCCCTGCGCATGCGGGGCTGCGACGAGATCCAGGGCTACCTTGTCAGCAAGCCCCTGGACGCCGGGGCCTTCCGGACCTTCGCCTTCCCGGACGGGGCGTCCGGACCGGAGTCCGATCCTCCCGGCTGATCCCCGGGGCCGGAGGCGAGTCTGCCCCGGACGGTTCGGGACGGCCGGTACATCCGCCGCGGTACCCTAGGCCAGGTACTCGGCGTTCACCTTGGACATGGACCGGAATATGTTCCTCTTGAGCTCCGAGGAGCCCCCGGTCAGGGCTTCGATCTTGGCCCGGACTTCCTTTCGCCGGGAGGCTCCGTCGTACCCGCAGGTGCAGGTCACGCTGGAAAAGCCCTTCTCCCGGGCGAAAGCCTCGATCTGGCGCTCCTCGCAGAGGGCCAGGGGCCGGATCACGGAAAGGGGGTACTTGGAGTACCGGACCACCGGGGGCATGGTGGATATCTCGCCCTTGTGGAGCATGTTCATGAGGAGGGTCTCCACGATGTCGTCCAAGTGGTGGCCCAGGGCGATCTTGTTGAAGCCCTTGCCCAGGGCGTAGCGGATGAGCTCCGTGCGGCGCTGGGTGGAGCACCAGTAGCAGTTCATCCGCTCCCCGGGTTTGAGCCTGCCGATCACCGGGACCCGGATGGAGGCGAAGGGCACACCCCAGTCCCGGAACAGGGCCTCCAGGGGGCCCCGGTCGGGGGATTCCCCCACGTCGGTCTCAACGTGGAGGGCCAGGAACTCGAAGCGGTCCGGCCACCAGCGCCTCTTGACCGCCAGGATGTAGGCCAGGGTCGTGGAATCCTTGCCCCCCGAGGCCCCGATCAGGATCCGGTCCCCCGGGGCGATCATGGACCATCGGCGCAGGGCCACCTCCGAGAGCTTCGCCACCGTGGTTTCCGCGTTCTTCACGGACGCATCCTATCGGCCCCGGGGCCCCGCGTCCAGACCGGGCGGCCGTGGACTATTCTTCATATACCCCCGGGGAGTATATTATACAAACAGACATCATCCGGAGGATAACGAGGTGAAATCCGAACTGATACCGATACGGGGCATGACCTGCGCGGCCTGCGCCCGGGCCAACGAGCGGGCGGTCGGCGGCCTTTCGGGGGTCACCGCGGCGGAGGTGAACTTCGCCACGGAAACCCTGAGGGTCGAGTACGACGAACTCTCCGTGGACCGGACTGCCATCGCGGCGGCGGTTGCGGACGCGGGCTACGAGGCGGTCCTGCCGCCGGAGTCCAAGACCGCGG
>JBGSPT010000042.1:0-1564 GCA_041738475.1 Treponematales bacterium | reverse complement strand
GCCGGAGCCGAGCCGGCCCCGCGGGGCGGCCGGTCCGGTGCCGGGCCGAACTGGGGTTTACCGCTTGGAGCCGATCTCGTCGGTCCAGCGCTTCAGCAGGCGGGCCCGGTTGTCCTTGTTCCCGTCCCACAGGAGGTCCTGCTTGACGGTCTTGATCTGCTTGATGGACAGGGCGTCCGGGTGAGAGGGGGCGCCGGTGGCCACAAGGACCAGGTACCACTTCACGAAGAGGTCCTGGGCGGACTTGGAGGAGAGCACCCAGTCGTAGAGCTTCTTGGCGTTGACCGCGTCCTTGCCCCCCTTGATAAGGGACATGGAAGCCAGTTCGTAGCCGGTGCCCTCGGAGGGGGCGTTGATCACGACCGGGGCGCCCTCGACCTTGAGCTTGACCTGGTCGTGGGCGTAGCCGATGGCGATGGGGATCTCCCCGATGGCCACGCTCTTGCCGGGGGCCGAGCCGGAGCGGGTGTACTGGTCGATGTTCGCATCCAGCTTCTTCATGTAGTCGAAGACCTTCTCCTCGTCGCCCTTGTAGACGTAGCGGAGGGTGGTGATCACGTTGTAGGCCGTGCCGGAGGTGTTCGGGTTTGCCATGCGGATCTGGCCCTTGTACTCGGGCTTCAAAAGGTCCGCCCAGCTCTTGGGGGGGGTGAGTCCGAGCTCCGCGGCGCGCTTGGTGTTGGTCACGAAGGTGAGGGGGCCGACATACAGGCCGATCCAGTACCCTTCCTTGTCCTTGAACTCCGCGGCGGTCTTGCCGGCGTACCGGGACTTGTAGGGGGTGGTGAGGCCCTTGTCCTTGGCGGTGATGTGGTCCAGGCCCACACCGCCCAGCCAGATGGACGCCTGGGGATTGGCGGCTTCAGCCTCCATCCGGGCGATGGCCTCGCCGCCGGACAGGCGCACGAAGCTCGTCTTGATCCCGGTCTCGGCCTCGAATTTCTCCAGGATGGCCTTGGCCAGGGGTTCCTCCAGGGTCGTGTAGACGCTCAGGGCGCCCTGGGCGGCCGCGAAGGACACGGCGGCCAGCAGGATGACCGCGACTGCCAACATTCGTTTCATAGGTACTCCTCCCTATACTGCCCGCGTGATTCGGATCGGCGGGAAACGATATTCTAACCTAATTTTCACGGAATGTACAATTCCGAGAAAAGACCGAGCCGGGCCGCCCGGGCTTCCCGCTCCGCCCTCTCGAAGGCGGCGGAAAAGGCGAAGGGGTACTTGAGCAGGGCCCGGGCCGCACCGGTACGCACCAGGGCGAGATTGAGGCAGTCCCCTTCGGGGGAGTAGAGATAGGCCAGGACCCGGCCGTACCGGTCCCGGAGCTCCCGGTCGAAGGCCAGGAGGACCGACCGACCTTCCAGGAGGGCCCGGGCCGCGGCCGCGGACTCGGGTCCCCCGGGATCCGCGGGCCGGCTGCCCCGCCCGAGTTCCGGGGCGTCCACCCCGATCAGGCGCACCGTTTCCCGGGACGAAAGTCCCCCGGACGGCCGTTGTATCTCCGCGACGACCGTGTCCCCGTCCACCACCCGGACCACCCGAGCCGCGGCCATCCGGGTCGGGT
>JBGSPT010000273.1:0-6606 GCA_041738475.1 Treponematales bacterium | reverse complement strand
CCCCGGATCCCGACCTGCACCAGCTGGCCGACGAGGCCTTCCTCGCAGGCCCGGGCGAAGGGGCAGGCGTGGGACAGGCGGTCCCCCTCGAACTCGTCATAGAGGTCGTTGTGGGCGTCCAGGTGGAGGACGTCGATCCCGCGGCCAGCGGAGGCCCCGAGGGCGTCCGCCCGGCCCCGGAGCACGGGATAGGTCACCGAGTGGTCTCCGCCCAGGCAGACCAGGCGGGCGCCCCGGCCGAGGATCCCGGAGACCGCGGACTCGACCGCAGCCGCGTCCAGGATCCCCCCGAGCTCCAGGTCCCCCAGGTCCTTCCAAGCCCCGGGGACGCCCAGGTCGAAGCCGTCCTCGGCGGCGAGGTTCGTGGAGGGACAGAACAGGGCTTCCCGGATCTCCCCGGGCGCGGCTGCGGCCCCGCGCAGGTACGAGGACCGGTCGTCCGCGGGGATACCAAGTACGGCGAGGGCCCCGGTTTCCAGGACGCCGGTCCGGGCCGGGTCGAAAGTTCCCACGGGGCCTCCTAGAAGATCGCGGACCCGCCGGAGAGCATCCAGGCGGCCAGGATGCCGACGGTCAGGGATCCGACGTACACGTACCCGGTCTTTCGGAACATCGCGGTAGCCAGGAAGAACATCAGGGCGAACTGCGGGATCGTGAGGAGGAGGATGGACATGAAGGGACCCCCGAAGAGGGGCGTGAGCAGGAGGTCCGCCCCGGGTCCGATACCCAGGAAGAAGGGGACATACTCGATGAGGGCCCAGACGAGGAGGCTCCCCAGCATCACCCCGCAGGCGGCCAGCCACCAGACGGCTTGGGTTGCCGCGGGGCCGGGACGTTCCGGGAGGCGGAGCTGGCCGAAGAGCTTGACCCCGCCGTTCACGAAGAAGAAGGCTCCGTAGAAGGGCAGGTAGACCCAGAACTGTCCGAACCGTTCGGGTGTGAAAACCCGGAAGAAGGGCCAGATGAACCGCAGTTCCAGGCCGAAGAGGGCATCGTACAGGGCGGCCTGGGCGTAGAGGGACCCCGCCAGGAGGAAGGCCAGGAGTACGGACTTGCCGATCCGGGGCCACGGAAGGGAATCCGGGGCATCCGCGGGGGCCAGGGCCAGGTCGTGGAGGGTCGCCCCGGCATTCCGCCCCGCGCCCGTCCGGAACCACCGGACCAGGAGGACCAGGGACACGGCCATGAGGAAGGTGAGCCACACCAAAAAGCCGTTGCCCACGGTCATCCGGAACACCGACTCCGGCAGGGGCGCGAGTCCGTGGCCCAACTGGGTCAGGAAGGGGAAGGTGGCGGCCCCCAGGAGGACCGCGCCCGCGGCCTGTCTCCTCCAGGCCCGGCCCTCCAGGAGGACCCGGGACGGCAGGGGCCCGGCGGCCGAGGCGAAGAAGGGAATCCGCAGGAGGAGGGACAGGAGGGGAAGGAGGGAGGCCAGGGCGGAAAGCATCGCCAGGCCGGCGAGCAGTTCCTTCCGGAGGTAGGTCCGGTCCGAGGCCGGGAGGGCGGGTTCCATCCCGAAGGACCGTGCGAACCAGTCCACCGCCGCGGCTATCGCCTTCCCGTTGTGGGTCACCAGCCTATGGTTCGTGTACAGGAGCTCCATGCGCCGGGCGGAGCCTTCCGCGAAGGAACCGTAGGTCCGGTCCCACTGGACGGGCCCATTCTGCCCCATGAAGACCCGGTACCGGAGTTCCGTCGCCTCCAGGCCCTTCACGGTGGGGCGGTAGTCCCGGAAGAAGGCGAACTCGTCCCATACCGCCTGCAGGAGGAGGACGTTGTTGAACCGGACCGCCGCGGGATCGAAAAAACCCTCCGGGATGATCTCGCCGCACTGGAGGACCACGGCCCTGTGGTCCGGGAAGGCCGCGGCAACGGACCAGGAGGCCCAGGTCCCCATGGAATGCCCCGTCACGCCCATGGCCGCGGGGTCCACGAAGTCCCGGGATGCCAGCCATTCATAGGCGGCTTTCCCGCCCATCGAGGTGTCACGGAGACCTTCCGAGTACTTCGGGAGGAAGAAGTCCAGGGTGCTGAAGTTCATCATCACCTTGTAGCGATCGGGGCCGGAAATCCTCCGCTCGAAGTTCGGGTACTTGTAGGGCGTGGCTCCCCGGGCCCGCATCCCGGGCTCCGAGCTCCCGTGGCCGAAAGCGTCGACGGACAGGGCGGCGATCCCCCGGCGGGCCAGCTCCAGGGCGAAGGCCGAGGAGGTCTCCTTGTCGTTCTGGTACCCGTGGACCAGGACAACCCCGGGGGCGGGCGACCCGGGACTCGCGGACCCGGGACGGTAGAGCTTGGCGGTCACGGTTCCCGCGGGCGTCGGAATCCGGACGGAACCAACCTGGAGGTTTCCGCCGTCGGACTCGATCCGGGAGGCCGTCCACAGGCACCCGGCCGCGAGAATCCAGGACAGGATCAGGGCGCTCAGGCGGGCTCGGATCGAGGATTTCACGGCGCACCCCCGAGGGACAGGATGGGGAAAGGGTAAGCTCCGGCCGGAAGGCCGTCAATGCCCCCGGGGGACCGAAGAGTCCTCGGCACCCCGGGGGAAGCTCACCTCGAAGGAAGTCCCCTCTCCTTCCTCCCTTCGGAAGCCTCCCCGAAGCTGTTCGCAGAGAATCCGGACCAGATTCCACCCCAGGGAGGACGCGAGGGCGGGATCGAAGCCGTCGGGCAGGCCCGATCCGTTGTCCCGTACCCGGAGGAGTACGGTTCCCCCCTCCTCCCGGAGAGAGACCGACAGCCTGGGATTCTCGCGCCCCCGCAGGCCGTGGATAAGGGCGTTCGAGACCAGCTCGTTCACCACAAGGCCGCAGGGCACCGCCTGGGTGATGTCCAGGGAGATATCCGCCAGGTCCAGGTCCATATCCAGGGGAATATCCTGGGCATAGACCGCGGCGAGCCCGTTCACCAGGGATCCCAGGAAGTCCCGCATGTCGATCCCGGAAAGGCTCTCGTTCTCGCAGAGCTGTTCGTGGACCTTGGCCATGGAAAAGATACGGTCCCGACTCGCCTCCAGTCCCCGCAGGGCGGATTCCACGGAATCCACCGAGGCGGCCTGGAGGTTCAGGAGGCTCGCGACGACGGCGAGGTTGTTCTTCACCCGGTGATGGATCTCCCGGAGAAGCACCTCCTTCTCCCGGACCGAGTCCTCGATCTCGGAACGGTTCTTCTCCAGGTCCTTGACCATGTCGTTGAAGGCGTCGATCACCTCGCCGATCTCGTCCCGCCGGTCCAGGCCGATGCGGGGGAAGGCGCCCGCGGAGACCGCCCGGGCGGCCTCCCGAATCCGGGAAAGGGGGCGGTTGACCAGGGCGTAGAACCCGACCAGGAACCCGGCGAGCAGGATCCCGAGGGTTCCGAAGGTGATGAGAAAGGACATCCGGAGCAGTGCGCGGTGGGGAGCCAGCGCGTCCGAGACCCGCACGAGTCCCATCACGTGCCAGCGCCAGAACGGGAAGTACCGGGAATGGACGAACCAGGATTCCCCGCCCAGGTCCCGGATCCCGACCCCCGAGGGTCTGCGGTCGGGTTTTAGGGCGGAGGGGTCCTCGAGTCCGGGGACTCCCGTGTTCTCGACGATCCCGCCGCCGTCCTCCAGGATCACGAGTTCGACGTCCAGGAATTCCTCCCGGATCGCCTTGATCCTCTCCGACGCGTCCTTCCTCATCGTGTCCACCATGGCCGCGTCCTTTGCCAGCCGGAGGCGCAGTAGCTCGTCGAAGGAATCCTCACAGACCGCCAGGGCCATGGCGGAGACGTGAAGGAGGGTCCGCTCGGCCTGTTCCGAGAAATACCCCCGGAAGGGGGATACCAGAAAGCGCACGGCCAGGGTGTTGAGCAGGATTCCCAGGAGCACCAGGGGAACCAGGATGCTGAGAGTGAGTCGTCCGATCCGCCTGCGGCCCCGGATCCCCGGCTTCAATCAGAACCTCGGATCCGCGGTCCGCATCTGCGGGGGATAGACGATGACCTTGCGCCCCTCCTGCCATTGGATCGTTATGGTATTGTGCCCGATCTGCAATCCCCGGGGATCCACCTTGAACCGGCCCAGGATCGTGACCGTATCCAGGCTGGAGATGTACTCCCGGATGCGTTCCTGGTCCAGGGACCCCACGGCCCGTACGGCGGTTTCCAGGATCTGGCAGGAGGCGAAGGCGGAGGTCGCGTGATAAGACGGAGGCATCCTCTCCCGGCTCTCGAAGGTCCGGATGAAGTCCCGGGTGCCCGGGAAGGGAAGGCGCTCCATCGGTTCCCACTGGGACGGGGAAAAGACCCCCTCCCCGACGGAGCCCGCGTTCTTGAGGAAATCCGGGTGGATGGGAAGGATGTCCAGGGCAAGGGCCCGGGGCCGGTAGTTCCGGGAGGAAAACTCCCGGAGCAGGGCGTACCCGGGATCCGGATAGGCCGAGACGATCAGGGCTCCGGGATCCGCCGCCCGGATTCGTTCCGCCAGGTTCCCGAAGTCCGCGCTCCGGGGGTCGAACTCGATATCCCCCTCCAGGGCTACGCCGAAATCGGCGGCCCATTTCCGGACCCCCGCCGCGATCTCCCGGTGGAAATCGCCGGTCTCCCGCACCAGAAGGACCGAGTCGAAGCCTTCCCGGGCAAGGAGGTCCAGGAATCCGACAAAAAACCGCTCCGCCGGGGCGTAGATCCCGAATACGAACCGGAAACCCCGGTTCCAGATGGATTCCGCGGCGGCACCCGCGACGACCAGGACGTATCCCGACCGTTCGGTGATTTCCGACACTTCCAGGGTGATGGGGGTTCCGTAGGGGGACAGTACGAGATCGGTCTCCCGCTTCCCCGCGAACCTGCCGTAGGCCTCCCGGGCCCGGGAAGGCTCGCTCCGGTCGTCCACCACGACGAGACGGACCTGCCGTCCCAGGAGGCCTCCCCGGTCGTTCACGTCCTTCTCCCAGAGCCGGTAGCCCCGGAGCATCATGCCGCCGGTTTCCCGGTACTCCCCCGTCAGGGACAGGGACACGCCGATGAGGACGGCCGGTTCCGGACTCGCGGCCCCGGGAAGGGCCAGGCGGAGGATCGAGACGAGTACCGCGGACCGGAACATTCGCAGGTCCATGCCCATTCTACCATCCTCGCAGGTTCATGCCCCGCCGTGGGCGGAGAGGTGCATCGTTTTCCACAATTCTAGTTCCCGGGAGGCCCCCGCGCAAGCCGGCCTATCCGGCCTTGCCCCTCCGGTCCGACTGATCCATACTTCCCTTCGATGAACTACCTCTTCCATTACTACTCGATCCGGTGGCTGGCCCGGGAGGCGGGCGTCCCGGAAGCCGAGGCAGAGACCATCGCCCGCTCCTCCCAGTTCGTGGACGAGGCGGTTCGGCCGCTCCGGGTGGAGACGGGCCGGGCGCCCTACGACCTTCCGGTCACCCAGGACTACCTCTTCTGGGACGAGTCCATCCTCTCGGAGGTCTACCTTCCCTTCCATTTCCTCCCCGGGGACCCCGAGGAGGCCGGCCGGAAGCGCCGGGACGGGGCGCGGAACCGCTGGGCGGTAACCCCGAACGGCCAGGCCGCCCGGGAGCTCCTGGTGGAGGCCCTGAAAACCGGGGATCCCTTCCGGATCGGCATCGCCCTGCACGCCTTCGCTGACGGGTGGGCCCACCAGAACTTCACGGCCCGGTGGGAGGACTTCAACGCCCTGGACGGCTCCGGGGCCCTGCCCCCGGTGGGACACCTACAGGCCCTGACCAATCCGGACAACCCCTCCCGTTCCTGGACGGACCCGCGGCTCCTTCCGGAGCTCTTCCGGATCGACAACGCCGCCCGCTTCCTGGAGGCGGCGCGGAAGATCTTCCGCTACCTGCGGACCTGGCAGCGGCGGCCCTTCCTGGACGAGGACCTCCTCTTGCCCAAGCTGGAAAGCCTCCTGCGTTCCCCCGGGGATCGGGAGGGGGTGGAGGCGGCTTTCATCGTGGACGGGGACCTGCCCAAGTACGAAAAGGGGGCCTGGGCCCGGGAAGCGGGCGTCCAGGACGACCGGGACCGGGGAGAGGGTTCCCGGGGCTACGACAAACTCTTGTGGCTGAAAAGCCAGGCCGAGAGGCGCCTGGGCGCCGGCGTCCGGACCGTCCGCGCCGGGCCCGGGTTCTTCGACTCCGACCTCTTCCGTTGGAGCGAAGCCGCCCGGGAGCACCGCGCCGCGGCCAAGGCCGTCCTGGCCAACTTCTAACGGCATGGCTTGATGCGCCCCTCCTCCCCGGTGTCCATCATGCCCAGGACGGCCATGGCGGCCTCCACGGCGGCCCGGTGGAGTTCCGGCCGCCGGGCGGGGGGAATCGAGTCGGGAATTTCCACGATCAGAGCGGGGATGCCCAGGAGCCGGACGGTCTCCGCGGCAAGGCTTCCCCCGGGGGGGCTCCCGGTGTACGAGAACTCCTCCATGCCGGGCAGGTCCAACATGGCCAGGGCGAGCTCCGCGGACCGATCTTGGGCCGGGACCACCAGGAAGGGGCCGGGCCCCTCGGCCCAAGTCCCGTCGCTCTCGTGGAGGTCCAGGACCAGGTCGGGCCGGGCGGACCGGACCAGGCGGAACAGGGAGAAGGCTCGGCGCTCCGCGGAATCCCCGCGGAGCCGGCC
>JBGSPT010000257.1:0-7097 GCA_041738475.1 Treponematales bacterium | reverse complement strand
CTGGACGTGATCAAGGCCGCCTACGACGAGATCGGCCTCAGGGGCCTGGCCTGCTACGAAACCACGGACCGGAACGGGCCGGAGGGAGCCAGGGCGGGGGTCCGGGAAAACGAGCGCTTCGCAAATTCCGTGGACGCCGGGCGGAAGGCCGGAAAGGCGCCCCGGGTGGAGGCCGCCATCGGGGGCCACGCCCTCTTCACCATGGGCGACGAGACCCTGGAGCTCACGGCCCAGGTCCTCCGATCCACGGGCCGGGGCTTCCATGTCCACGCAGCGGAAGACAAGTACGACTCCTCGGACTCCCGGCACCGCTACGGATTGGACTTGGTCGAGCGGATGGAGAAGTACGGACTCCTGGGGCCGAAGACCATCATCGGCCACGGCCTGTGGCTCTCCCCCTCGGAGGTGGAGCTCCTGAACGAGCGGGACTGCTTCCTGGCCCACAACGCCCGGAGCAACATGAACAACGCGGTAGGCTACGCCTCCCTCCTCCCGACGGTCAAGAACCCCGTCCTGGGAACCGACGGCATGGGGGCGGACATGGCGGAGGAGTTCAAGTTCGCCTACTTCCGCCACCGGGAAGCCGGGGGGCCCTGGTGGCCCGCGGACTTCCTGGGGGTCCTTGACCGGGGCAACCGTCTCATGGAACGATATATGGATGGAATGAGCTTCGGCCGGGTGGAGGCGGGGTACCCCGCGGACCTGGTCCACTGGGACTACGATCCGCCAACCCCCCTGTCCGCGGAGAACCTTGCGGGCCATCTGGCCTTCGGGCTCTCCAGCCGGAGCGTGCGGACCGTCCTTTCCGACGGGGCCTTCGTAGTCCGGGACCGGGAGCCTTCCTTCGACGCCGAGGGGATCGCCGCGGACGGCCGCATCCAGGCCGCCCGGCTCTGGAAGCGGATGGATTCCATGTAAAAACTTCTGGAATCACCACGGAGGACACGGAGAACACGGAGGAAGAAAGAAGAGGGAAAGGAATCGGGGAATGCGGTGTGTGGAGGGAGGGAGCGATCAGGAATTTCTATTCCTATCGCCCCGATCGTATCCTGTCCATCCTTCTCCGATCCTGGTATCCTGTCTTGCTCTTTCGTGTGGTTCTCCGTGAGCTCCGTGCTCTCCGTGGTTCATTCCGGCAAATTGTGGTATATACGCGTACGGAGGGACGGCCCTGGGCCCTCTCCCGCCGACGCGGATTGTCCGTCCCCGCGATTCGGGCGGGAACGGACCTTAGATTTCTTCCCCCGCGCGGCGACTCGGGCCGTACGGGGCAGGACATGGGGGTTGTATGGACTCGAACGCCCAAAAGGTCCGCGCCAAGGCCTCGTCCTACCGGGACGAGACCGCGGACATCCTGTCCCGGATCATCCAGGTACCGGCCCTGAGCGCCAAGGAGGCCGAGCGCATCGCCCTGCTCAAGTCGATGTGCGAGACCGCCGGCTTCGACGAGGTCAAGGTGGACGGCCTGGGGAACCTCCTGGCCCGGGTGGGCTCGGGGAAAAAGATCCTTGCCGTGGACGCCCACATCGACACCGTGGACACCGGCGACCCGGCCCAGTGGAAGAACCCGCCCTTTTCGGGCCTGGTCCAGGACGGACTCGTGCACGGCCGGGGAGCCTCGGACCAGCTGGGCGGGGCGGCCTCCATGATCACCGCGGGGCGCATCCTCAAGAAGCTCGGCTACTCCGGAGATTATACGGTCTGGTTCGCCTTCACCATCATGGAGGAGGACTGCGACGGCCTCTGTTGGAAGTACCTGATCGAGGAGGAAAAGCTCGTCCCGGACCTCTTCGTGTCCACCGAGCCCACCTCCCTCCGGCTCTACCGGGGCCACCGGGGCCGAATGGAGATCGAGTGCCGCTTCCAGGGCGTGTCCTGCCACGGCTCCGCCCCGGAGCGCGGAAAAAGCGCGGCCTACATGGCCTCCCGGGCCGCCCTCGCGATCGAGAAGCTCAATGAGAACCTGAAGCCCGACTCGGACAACTTCCTGGGCAAGGGCACCGTCACGGTCAGCCGCATGGACGTGAAGGGCCCCTCCCTCTGCGCCGTCCCGGACCTGGGCATGATCTACCTGGACCGCCGCCTGACCTGGGGCGAGACCAAGGAGCTGGCGGTGGAGCAGGTCAAGAAGGCCCTTTCCGAGGCGGGCCTGTCCAACTTCGAGGTAAAGGTCCCCTACTACGAGATCCCATCCTGGAAGGGCACCAAGTACGGCCAGGACCTCTATTTCCCGACCTGGAAGATCGACGCGGACCACGCCCTGGTCCGGGCCGGAGTGGCCGCCCACAAGGCCCTCTGGGGCTCCGAGCCCGTGGTGGACAAGTGGACCTTCTCCACCAACGGCGTGGCCGTCTGCGGACGCCACAAGATCCCGACCATCGGCTTCGGGCCCGGGGACGAAAACCAGGCCCACGCCCCCAACGAGATCACCCGAGTGGACGACCTGGAGAAGGCCGCGGCCTTCTACGCGACCCTGCCCTACGCGTTGGAAGGGAAGCTCTAAAAGGAGGGGCGGTATGCGATGGTTCTACCGGTGCCCGAATTGCGGCGCCGAGTACGAGATGGAACCGGACCGCTACCTCTGCTCCTCCTGCGCCCCCAAGACGCTTCCGGACCGCCCTCTGGAGGGGGTGCTGGAGTGCGCCTGGGAAGGCGCGTGGGAGGGGGATGACCGCTCGATTCCGCTCCCCGTGGAGTCCGAGTGGTTCCCCCCGGTGCCCGTGGGGGACACCCCCCTGTGGGCACCGGAGCGGCTGCGCGCGGAAACCGGCTTCCCGGGCCTGTGGATCAAGGACGACACCTGCCAGCCCACGGGCTCCTTCAAGGACCGGGCCAGCTTCCTGGTGGCCGCCTACGCCCGCAAGAAGGGCATCCGGGAGATCGCCCTGGCATCCACGGGCAACGCGGCCTCCTCCATGGCGGGCATCGGGGCGGCGGCGGACTTGAGGATCACGGTCTTCCTGCCCAAGGCTGCCCCCGCGGCCAAGCGGATCCAGGTCCTCCAGTACGGGGCGGAACTTCGGCAGGTGGACGGCACCTACGACAAGGCCTTCGACGAGTCCCTGGCCTACACCAAGGCCACGGGGACCCTGTCCCGGAACACCGCCTACAACCCCCTGACCATCGAGGGCAAGAAGACGGTCTCCTTCGAGATCCTCTCGGACCTGGCCGCCCGGGGAGCCCCGGCTCCGGACCACGTCTTCGTGCCCACAGGAGACGGGGTGATCCTGGCGGGGGTCTACAAAGGCTTCGAGGACCTCGTCCGCCTGGGACGACTTGCCAAGGTGCCCGTGATCTGGGCCTGCCAGGCCAAGGGGTCCAGCGCCATAGCCCGGGCCCTGGAGGCGGGGGGCTTCGGGGATCCCGAGCCTTCCTCCACGATCGCGGATTCCATCTCCGTGGACGTGCCCCGGAACGGGACCTTGGCCCTGGCCAAGCTCAGGAAGCACGGGGGCCGGGCGGTGACGGTAACGGACGAGGAGATCCTGTCCGCCCAGCGGACCTTGGCGGGACGGACCGGCCTCTTCGCCGAGCCCTCTTCCAGCGCCGCGGCGGCGGGTTTTTTAAAGGTAAAGGGCGAGCTGGATCCGTCGTCGACGGTGGTCCTCCTCGTCACGGGCAGCGGGCTCAAAGATATCAAGAGCGCGGCCCATGGTCTGGGAATCAGTGAACGGTAAACGGTGGTCGGTGGACGGTGAACGGCAATGGCCGCAGTGAGCGGACGATGACCACGAATCGGCGTGGAATTCGGCCGCGGCACTTGAATCACTCCCGTCCACTGTCCACCGTCCACCACCCGCATACAAGGAGTTACCCATGAAGATCGATGTCACCATCAACGAGGCCCAGCGGAAGAAGAACATACAGCGGTGCAAGGAAAAGGGCATCCTCCTTCCCACCTACGCCCAGATGCGGGATCCCTCCAAGGTTCCCGATTTCGTCCGGTCCGAGCTCAAGGGCATCGGCCTCTGGGACGTCCACTCCCGCAACCTCTTCCGGGTCACCTGGAAGAACGAGCCCAAGGAGAAGGGCGGAGTCTTCGGGGACGTGAACTACTTCGAGCTCCCCCGGGAGCTCACGGGCACCAGGGCACGGATCGGTGCGGTGGTCGGGAAGTGGTTCCCCACGGGAGCACACAAGGTCGGCGCCGCCTACTCCTGCCTGGTCCCGGGCCTGGTGACCGGGCAGTTCGATCCCACCACCAAGAAGGCCGTCTGGCCCTCCACGGGCAACTACTGCCGGGGCGGGGCCTACATCTCCCGCCTCCTGTCCTGCCCCTCCGTGGCCATCCTCCCCGCGGAGATGTCCCGGGAGCGCTTCGAGTGGCTGGCGACCATGGCCGAGGAGGTCATCGCCACCCCGGGCTGCGAGAGCAACGTCAAGGAGATCTTCGACAAGTGCATCGAGATCGAGAAGACCCGGCCCGACGCGGTGATCTTCAACCAGTTCGACCAGCTTCCCAACCACCTCTGGCACTACACGGTCACCGGCCCCGCCCTGGAGGAGGTCTTCGGGAAGATGAACGCCGACGGAAAGTCCCGCCTGGCCCTCTCGATGTACAGCTCCGGCTCCGCGGGCACCCTGGGCGCGGGCACCTACCTCAAGGAACGGCACATCGGCGCCCGGGTGGGCGTGGGCGAGGCCCTCCAGTGCCCCACCATCCTGGAGAACGGCTTCGGGGGCCACCGGATCGAGGGGATCGGGGACAAGCATATCCCCTGGATCCATAACCTCCGGGACACCGACGCCGCGGTGGGGGTGGACGACGAGATCACCATCCGCCTCCTGCGGCTCTTCAACGAGCCCGCGGGCCGGGCTGCCCTGGTCGAGGCGGGAGTGCCCAAGGCGGCGGTGGACAAGCTGGACCTCCTGGGGATCTCCGGAATCGGAAACCTAGTGGCCACCATCAAGGCCGCCAAGTACTACGAGCTGGGCGGGGACGAGATCGCCCTCACGGTCTTCACCGATTCCCTCCAGCTCTACGGCTCCCGGCTAAAGGAGCTGACCGCCGAGCGGGGTCCCTACGACCAGCGCCAGGCGGACCGGGACCTCGACATGCTCTTGAACCTCTCGGTGGACTACGTCCTGGACATGACCCACACGGACCGCCGGCGGGTGCACCAGCTCAAGTACTACACCTGGATAGAACAGCTCGGGAAGGAGCTGTCCGAGCTGAACGCCCAGTGGGACGACTACAGGCACTATTGGGGTGAGCTCCACGCCGAGGTAGGGACCCTGGACGCCCTGATCGAGGACTTCAACAAGGAGGTCCTGAGGTGATCGTCCTCAAGGACTGTCTCTGCATAGTTGGCCCGAACCCGAAGGGTTCGGGCAATTTGGCGGGGGCGGACGTCCACATCGACGGCAACCGGATCGTCCGGGTCGGGAAGAACCTGCCCGTGCCCGAAGGGGCCCGGGTGATCGACGCCTCCCGCCACGTGGTGACCCCGGGCTTCGTGAACACCCACCACCACTTCTACCAGACCCTGACCCGGAACCTCCCGGCGGTCCAGAACGCCAAGCTCTTCGAGTGGCTCGTGTACCTCTACGAGGTCTGGAAGGGGATCGACGAGGAGGCGGTCTACTGGTCCAGCCGCCTGGCATTGGCGGAACTCGTGAAGACGGGCTGTACCTGCACCACGGACCACCACTACCTCTATCCGAAGGGATTTTCCCAGGACCTTCCGGGAATCCAGTTCCAGGCGGCCTCGGACATCGGGGTGCGCTTCGCCCCCACCCGGGGCTCCATGAGCCGGTCCAAGAAGGACGGGGGCCTGCCCCCGGACTCGGTAGTCCAGGAGGAGGACACGATCCTGGCCCAGTGCGAGGAGACGATCCGGAAGTACCACGATCCCGCACCGGACTCCATGCGCCGGGTGTCCCTGGCCCCCTGCAGTCCCTTCTCGGTGTCCGAACAGCTCATGAAAGACTCCGCGGTCCTGGCCCGGAAGCACGGCGCCCGCCTGCACACCCACCTGGCGGAGACGGGGGACGAGGACGACTACTGCGTGAAGATCTATAAGCGCCGGCCCTTGAAGGTCATGGAGGACTGCGGCTTCCTGGGCCCCGACGTCTGGTACGCCCACGGTATCCACTTCAACGACCAGGAGCTCGACGTCCTGGCGAAGACCGGGACCGGGGTGGCCCATTGTCCCTCCTCGAACATGCGCCTCGGAAGCGGGATCGCCAGAGTCCGGGAGATGCTGGACCGCGGCGTGAACGTGGGCCTGGCCGTGGACGGCTCGGCGTCCAACGACGCCTCGGACATGCTGGGGGAGATGCGGCAGACCCTCCTGCTCCAGCGGGTGCGCTACGGCTCCGCGGGCATCACCGCTCCCGAGGTCTACGGCATCGCCACCGAGGGCGGGGCCCGGATCCTGGGCTGGGACAGGCTGGGACGGATCGAGGAGGGCTGGCTTGCGGACATCGCCCTCTTCGACGTGCAGAAAATGGAATACGCCGGGGCCCTCTCGGACCCGGCGGCGGCCCTCCTCTTCTCGGGCTACGACCACGGGGCGGACTACGTCTTCGTGAACGGCAAGGCCGCTGTGGTCCAGGGCCGGCTGGTCGGGGAGGACGAGGAGGAGATACGGGACAACGCCAACCGTATCGCCGCCAAGCTCTACGCGAAAGCGGGGGTGGACGGATGGTCGTAAAATACATACGAGCGGCCTCGCTGGACGAGGCCGACCGGGTCCTCGCATCGGACAAGCGGGCGCGGATCCTGGCGGGGGGCACCCAGCTTCTTACCAGCGAATTCCGGGATCGGGAGATCGTGGCCGTCGACGCGGGTCCCCTCCTGCCCCGCGGCCTCGAACGGACAGCCGAGGGCCTTGTGCGCATAGGCGCGGGGGCGGCCTTTCAGGACCTGGCGGACAGTCCCATGATGCCGAGGATCCTGCGGGACGCGGCCCTGGGCATGGCCAACCGGAACGTCCGGAACGCCGCCACCGTGGGGGGCAACCTGGGAGCCGCCCGCTCCTGCTCCTCCCTGGTCCCGGCCCTCCTGGTCCTGGACGCCCGGGTGCGGATCCACGGCGCGGAGGAAACCCGGCCCCTGGCGGACTGGCTGGCCGATCCCTCGGGCATCGTGACCT
>JBGSPT010000225.1:0-1783 GCA_041738475.1 Treponematales bacterium | reverse complement strand
TTGGTCGCCGTGCGCCGCTCCGCGGCCCACGCGTCCGTCTCGTGGAGGACCCGGGCGATGGGAATCCGCCGGCCCATGCCGAAGGCCCGGGGGGACACCTTTATTACCGGGGCGGCCTGGCGGCGCTTGTACTCCGCCCGGCCGACCATCTGGAGGATCCGCCGTACCAGGGCCGGGTCGTGGCCCCGGTCCACGATCTCGGGCCCCGAGAGGTTGCACACGATGTAGAGCTCCAGGATTTCGTCCAGGACCTCGTAGGGGGGCAGGGAGTCCTGGTCGGTCTGGTCGGGCCGGAGCTCCGCGCTGGGGGGCTTGGTCAGGGTGGCCTCCGGGATCGGGGGAGTGCGGCCCTCGGATTTCCAGCGCTCGTTCACCGCCCGGGACAGGGCGTAGACCTCGGTCTTGAGGAGGTCCCCGATGGGCGCCAGGGCCCCGCACATGTCCCCGTAGAGGGTGCAGTAGCCGCAGGCCAGTTCGCTCTTGTTGCCCGTGGTCAAAAGGAGGGAGCCGAACTTGTTGGACCAGGTCATGAGCAGGGCGCCCCGGATGCGGGCCTGGAGGTTCTCCTCCGCCAGGCCGAAGGGAAGGTCCCGGAAGTGGGGCTCGAACAGGTCCAGGTACGAGGAGAAGGGGCCCTCGATGGGCAGGACATCCATCCGCGCCCCCAGGGCTTCCGCCAGGTACCGGGAATCGGAGATCGAGCCCTCCGAAGAAAAGCGGGAAGGCATGCCCAGGAGGGTCAGGTTCTCCGCGCCGACCGCCCGGGCTGCCAGCACAGCGACCAGGGCGGAGTCGATACCCCCGGAGATCCCGACCAGAGCCTTGCGGAAGCCGCACTTCCCCATGTAGCCCCGGATGCCGGACACCAGGGCCCGCTCGATCTCGTCCCAGCGGTCCGCCGGGGCCCCGGCGGAGGTTCCGGGGGCCGCGGTATCGACGAAGGTGAGCCCCTCCTCCCAGCCCGACTGGACGACCAGGTTCCCCCCGGCGTCCAGGGCGAAGGACCGGCCGTCGAAGACCAGGGAGTCCGTGGCCCCGACGAGGTTGCAGTAGAGCACCGGGGCGGAGGCCTGGCGGGCCAAGTTGGAGGCCAGGCGGAGGCGGATTTCCTGCTTGCCCGCGTGGAAGGGCGAGGCGGAGGGCACCACGACCAGATCCGGCCCCAGGTCCAGGAGGTCCCGGACGGGGTCCACGGGGTAGCGGCTGCCGGGCACCGCGGGCTCCTCCCACCAGATATCCTCGCAGATGGCGAACCCGATACGCAGTCCCTCCAGTTCCAGGACCCGGCGCTCCCGGGCGGGCTCGAAGTAGCGGGCCTCATCGAAGACGTCGTAGGTGGGAAGGAGGGTCTTTTCCTGGGTAAAGACAATCCGGCCGTCCCGGAGGACCGCCACGGCGTTGACCAGGGGCTTTCCGGAGCCCGAACGGTTGCGGTCCACGTAGCCCACGGCTACGGCCGGTCCCGGGGGAAGGTCTTTCTGCAGGGCCCGGAGGGCCGCCAGACTGCCCTCCGCGAAGGATTCCTGGTCCAGGAGGTCCATGGGCGGATACCCGCAGAGGGCCGTCTCGGGGAAGACCACGAGGGAGACCCGGGGCTCCCTCTCCAGAGCATCCCGGGCCAGCCGGGCGATGCGGGCGCGGTTCCCGGCGAAGTCTCCGACGACCGCGTCTATCTGTGCCAGGGCGACGATCAAGGGAGCCTCCTCGCCTTGCGGAGCGACGACGGCCATAGTACACTGGGGCCGTGAAAAAGACAACGCTCGTGGCCCCCTACGACGAGCCC
>JBGSPT010000199.1:0-2222 GCA_041738475.1 Treponematales bacterium | reverse complement strand
TCGGCTTCGCGGAAGCGGCGGGGTTCCCGGCCGCCTCGAGCTCAGGCGAACCGGGAGCCGGGACCGATGATCGGGCGCCCCCGCCCTCCGAGCCCCTGGACGGCCGGGGGGTGGCGGAGCTCGTGAAGCGGGCCCTGTCGGAAGGTCCCTCCCGGGGGCTCTCGGCGGACCAGCTGGCGGACCGGATCTACCGGGCGGTCAATTATCGGGGGGCCGCCTACTACGAGATCCCCTCGGACCCCGCCCGGTACGGCAAGACGAGCCCGGAGGAGCTGAAGGCCCTGGTCTCGAACTACCTGGTCCTCATGTCCGGGGACCTCTCGGCCTTCGCGGACGATCCCCTGGAGCCCACGGCGATCCGCACGGGAATCCAGCTCCGGACCCTGGGCCAAATCGACACCGATCGGGCGGTGGAGGCTATCCGGGATTACGCGGAGGAACGCTTCCCCGGGGACGTGACCGTGGAGATCGGAGGAGTGGCCCTGGTGGAGCGCTCCCTGAACCGCCTGGTGGTCCAGTCCCTGCTGACTTCCGTGGTTCTCTCCCTGGTCATGGTCTTCCTGATCCTGTCGGTCTACTACCGCTCCGCCGCCGCAGGGCTGATCGGGCTGGCTCCCCTGTCCGTGTCCGTCCTTCTGAACTTCGCGGTCATGGCGGCCGCGGGGATCAAGCTGAACATGGGAACCGCCATGATGGCCAGCATCACCGTGGGCATCGGCGTGGACTACATCGTCCATTACATGGCCGCCTATCACCGGGAGTACCTGGCCGGGGGCGGAGGGAACGGCTTCCTGCGGAGGACCTTCCTGACCTCGGGCAAGGCCATCCTCTTCAATGCGGCGTCCGTGGGGGCGGGCTTCGCCGTCCTCATGCTCTCCCGGTTCAAGATGCTCGGAGACCTCGGCCTCCTCTTGGCCCTGGCCATGGCCACCAGCGCCCTGGTAAGCCTGACCGTCCTTCCCGTGCTTTTATCCGTCGCGGACCCGGCCTTCATCAAGAGGCCGCTCCCCGCGGATCGAACCCGTACACCCTCGGAGGTATCCCCATGAAGAGAATCGCATCCGCCGCCGCGCTCCTGGCCCTGGCGGCCCTGGCCGCGTCCGCCCAGGACGCCCGGGAGATAGCCCGGGCTGCCCGGGACCGCATCCGGGCGGACACCGTGTCCACCCGGGCCCGGATGGTCATCACCGACAAGGGCGGATCCAAGACCGAACGCCTGGTGGACCAGTACTCCGCCAAGGTGGACGGGGCGGACGCCACGATGATCGTGTTCCAGAAACCCGCCGGCGTGGCGGGCACCCGGTTCCTCACCATCCAGGCACCCGGCAGGCCCGAGGACCGATGGATCTTCCTGCCCTCCCTGGGCAAGGTGCGCCGCATCTCCGCGGGGGAGGGCTCGGGATCCTTCATGGGCACCGACTTCTCCTACGACGACATATCCCTGATGGACCGGGACGTGGACCTGGACACCTTCACCCTGGCCCGGGAGGAAATCCTGGACGGGAAGGCCTGCTGGGTCCTGGAAGCCCGTCCCAAGGACCCAGGCTACCAGTACTCCCGAATGCTCCTGTGGATCGGCAAGGGGGACTCCATCTCCTGGAAGATCGAGATGTACGACCGAAGGGACGTCCCGGTTAAGGTCCTGACAATCGACAAAGTCCAGGACATCCAGGGGCGCCTTTCACCCGTGCAGACCACGGTACGGAGCGTCCAGGCCGGGACGTCCACGGTGCTCTACGTGGACATCCTCAAGTACGACGACAAGATCCCCCCGTCGGTTTTCACCGTGCGGTTCCTTGAAACCGGGAGGCCCTGATGGAAAGCCTGAGGCGATCCCTTCCCACCCTGCTCCTGGCCCTGGCCTTAACCATCCCGACATCCCGGGCGGCGGCCCAGGCCTTCGGTTTCGGGACCGAACCTGCCGCGGAGGATACCGCGGCCGCCCCGGACCGTGCCTCCACCACGGCGGCGCTCACGGTACACGGCAAGCTGGTCCTGGGCGCGGCGATCTTCCCCGAGGACCTGTCGGATCCGGGAACCGCGAAGCCGGAAAACGCCTCCGCCGCGGACCTGACCCTGGCGGCCTCCGGCTCGTCGGCCCATGCAGAACTCCGGCTGAAGGTGACCGAAGCCGTCCTGAAGGCAGAAACCGCGGCGGCCTTCCTAGACGAGGCGGTGGAGGAGGCCTACCTCAGGCTCTTCCTGGGATCGGTGACCGTGGA
>JBGSPT010000182.1:0-2626 GCA_041738475.1 Treponematales bacterium | reverse complement strand
GCCTGGAGGAGGCCTGGGCCGGGCCGGCCGCCCCTCCGCCGGTCCTCTACCCCGCGGGCTCACCGCCCCCCGCGGCTCCCTGAGACCGTACATGGAGGTGCTCAGGTTCCGGTGCGAAGGCGGCTGGATAGAAGCCGTACGGAGGGCTTTCCGGGAGGCGGCGGACGCGGCCCGGGCACGGGGTTCCCCGTCCCTCCGGCTCTGCCTGGCCGGGGGCCGGACCCCGGAGCCCGTGTACAGGGCCCTGGCCCGGACCCCCCTCCGGGACTTGAGGGTCGAGCTCTGGCTCGGGGACGAGCGGGAGGTCGATCCGGCCTCCCCGGACCGCAACGGCGGTCTTATATTCCGGGCCTTCCGGGACTGCGCCTGGGACCCCGCCCCGGACTTCCTGCTTTGGCCGGCGGGCTCCGCCGCGGAGGCCTGCGGCGCCGTGGAAGCCCGGCTGGAGGGACTGAAGGAGCCGTACTTCGATCTCTCCCTGCTGGGAGTCGGCGAGGACGGCCACACCGCCGGGATCTTTCCCGGGGGTCCCGAAGCGGAGGAATCCGCACGCCTGGCCGTTCCCAGCCGGGCTCCCTCGGAACCCCGGTCCCGGATGACCCTGACGCCCCGGGCCTTGGCTTCCACCCGGGAACTCCTGTACCTGCTCCGGGGGCCTGCCAAGCTCGGGCTGTCGGAACGGCTGGCCTCCGGTCCGGACCCGGACGGATCGGCGGCGGAACCCGGATCGGACGGGCCGTCCGGGACGCCCGGGACCCTCCTGCCCGCGGAACTCGTGGCCCGGCGGGCCCGGGCCGACGGAGCGGGAACGGCCCTTCTCTACTGCGAGACCTGAGACCTATGGCCAGATAATCAGCCCCGAAGCCTTTCAAATCTCCGAGCCGCGTCCTACAATTACCCCGATGGAAACCAAGTTCCCGGCAAGCCCGGACGGCTCTATCCTGGAAGCGGTCATGAGCTCCGCCCGCCAGCACCTCCTGTCCCTGGGAGAGGACGGCACCGTCCTGGCCTTCCAACCCCCGGAGGTTCCCCTCCTGGGCCGGACCCGGGAGGAGGTCCTGGGACGGAAGCTGGATGCCCTGTACAGGGCCAACTACGTCCGGGTCTTCGACGGCCGGGATTCCTGGAACGAGATCGTCTACCTGGAGGGAAGCGACGGCAAAGCCCGCCCCTTCGGGGTCCGCCGCATTCCCCCGGACCGGGCCCCCTTCCCATCCCTGGTACCCGGGGCCCGGGAGCATCTCCTGGTCAACGAACTACTCATCTACGGCGCCCTGGAGGATCTGCACGAGCGCACCCTTGCCGAGCACGCCCAGGAACTGGAGGCGGTCAATGAAAAGCTCAAGCGCCAGACCCACAAGCTCCGCAAGGCCCTGGAGATCCTGGAGTCCCGGAACCGGCAGATGATCAAGGAGCTGAACCTGGCTGTGGAGCTCCAGAAGTCCCTCCTTCCCAAGTCCTACCCCCCCACGCCCTCCGCGGTATTCACCCATCGATACATCCCCCTGGCCATGGTGGGGGGGGATTTTTTCGCCCTGTCCAAGATGGAGGGAGACCGGGTCGGAGTCCTGATCGCCGACGTCTCGGGGCACGGTGTCGCACCCGCCTTCATCACAGCCATGATCCGGAGCCTCTTCGACTACCTCCATACCCGGGAGGATTCGCCCGCGGAGGTGCTCCGGCGGATCAACGAGGAATTCTCCAAGATCGTGAACACCGACCACTTCGTGACCGCCTTCTACGGCATCTTCGATTTCGAGGCCATGGTCTGCACCTATTGCGGGGCCGGACACCCTCCCCAGTTGATAATCCGTTCCGACGGGGAGGTGACCCGCCTGGCCTCGGAGGATCCCATCATCGGGATGCTGGAGGACTGCGAATTCCACGACCGTTCCGTCCCCCTGGCCGGGGGAGACCTCCTGTGCTTCTACACCGATGGAGTCCAGGAAGCCCGGAACGCCCAGGACGAGATGTTCGGCGTCCGGGGGATCGAGGAGACGGTGATCCGGAACCGCAATTCCGACCTGGAAAGCGTCGCGGACGCCCTGATCACCGGGGTCATCCAGTTCATGAAGGATCCCGTCTTCGAGGACGACATCACCGTTGTGCTGGGGCAGGTGATCGAAAGCCTATGATCGGCATTAGCCGATCATAGGCTTTCGGCAACGAAGCGCTTCGCGCTTCGTCGATCTCTTTCAGGACTCAGGCGACAGGGCCGAGTAGTGGTCGATGACTCCGACGCCTCAGCGAATACCGTTTAAGTCTTCCTGGTATTCCTCTGTCCACCGCTCACCGAATTCTCCTCACCCTCGGTATCCTCAGATCCCCGAAGGCGTCCAGCACCCGGGCCATGAGAGCGAAGGAATCCTCCTCCAGGATCTCGGGGCGGTCCCCCGGGCCGTGGAGGAGGGTCCAGGTGGCGGGCATATCCGCGGGGTATACCCCGTGGGGTGTTCCGGAATCCGCCGACCTTCCTCGGGACCCGGTCGAATCGCGGAGAGACCCGAGTTCCGACAGGGGCAGGAGGGTGACTGTGACCGCGGGAATCCCGCCCAGGGCGAAGCCCAGCTCGTCGGACCAGGGCACGGGCAGGCGGAGGGGGGCCGAACCGGAGGCGCGGCGGAGG
>JBGSPT010000180.1:0-5502 GCA_041738475.1 Treponematales bacterium | reverse complement strand
GCGTGCGCACGATGGCGCGGACAATCCCGTCGGTGACCCACGTCTCTTCTTGGGGAAGGCTGGACTGTCCCCAAGCCGCCGTGGAGGCGGCCAGCGCCAAGCTGGAATGGTCCGCCTTCACCCTGCGCCGGAAGATCGAGGGCGCGGTTCCCGCCTACGCCGCCCGGATTCCGCCCGAGGTGGACCTCCCCCGGGACGCCCGGGGCCTGGACCTGGACGTCCGGGCCGATCTACTGGAGGATGCGGCGGGCCCCGTACGGCCGGCCTACCCCGGGGACAGGATTCCGGAACAGACCGCCCTGCCCGCCCCGGGTACCGAAGCCGCCATGACGCGCTTCGGGTCCTTCCTGGAAACCGGGCTGGACCGGTACGACGCGGACAGGAACGATCCGAACCTGGACGGAACGAGCGGGATGAGCCCCTACCTCCACTTCGGTCAGGTTTCCCCGGTGCGCCTCGCCCGGCTTGTCCTGGAGCGCGGCGGGCCCGGGGCCGCGCCGTTCATCGAACAGCTTACGGTCCGGCGGGAGCTTTCCATGAACCTGGTCCGCCACCTGCCCGACGGATACGACCGCTGGGAGGGCCTGCCCGAGTGGGCCCGCCGGACCCTCGGGGACGCGGCCGGGGACAGACGTGACTACCTGTATTCCCGGGCGGATTTCGAAACGGCCCGAACCCACGATCCCTATTGGAACGCCGCCCAGAACCAGCTGGTACGCACCGGAACCATCCACAACTACATGCGCATGTACTGGGGCAAGAAGATCCTGGAATGGTCCGCGGATCCCAGGGAAGCCTATGGAACCGCCCTGTACTTGAACGACCGCTACGCCCTGGACGGCCGGGATCCCGACGGATACGCGGGAGTGGCGTGGTGCTTCGGACGGCACGATCGACCCTGGGCGGGCCGTGCCGTCTTCGGCACGGTACGGTACATGAACGCCGCAGGATTGAGGCGCAAATTCGACGCCGACGCGTACGCCGGGACCTGGGCTTGAAAAGATCGGGGACTGGCCGCGCGTTTCCGGCTGGCTTTTCGCCTTCACAAGGAAGCTCCGGAACGCTATAGTAGGCCGATGGAGGAATCTATGCTCGATACCCTGGAGTACACGAAGGTCGAGGGAGAGAACAAGAAGCACAGTGTGACGGTCTACGCCCTCTCCACCTGCGGCTTCTGCAAGAGAGCCCTCACCTTCCTGGATACCCACAAGATCGAATATTCCTATATCCATATGGACAAGATCCCCCTGGAAACGAAGACCGAGGCCAAGAAGATCCTGAAGGAACGCTTCAAACAGGACATAGCCTTCCCCTTCGCGGTGGTGGACGACCGGGAGCCCCTGGTCGGTTTTATCGAGGCGGACTGGAAGCGCACCCTGGAGGTCTAGATGCCCGTACCGAAGACCCTGGACGAAACCCGGCGCTTCGCGGACATGGTGGCCGCCAAGCAGGGCTGGACGGTGAATCCGGACGGGGAGTTTACGGACACGCTCCTCGAGGGACTCACCACGAACTGGAACCGCTACGGCTACTTCCTTTGCCCCTGTCGGGATACCGAGGGGAGCCGGGAGGCGGACGCCCCGGTCCTCTGCCCCTGCCGCTACGCCCGGGCGGACGTGGCGGAGCACGGCCACTGTTTCTGCGCCCTCTTCCTCCGGCCGGATTTCGCGGCCGCGGGGTCGGAGGTTCGAGGCATACCCGACCGCAGGAACTCCGGCTAGGGGCCGGGCGGCATCCCGGGAACGAGCCGGGATACGGCCCGGCCTCCCCGGCGGTCTTGCCCAGCCCCGCCGCTCCCCTGTATCCTCAGGCGATGTCGTTGATCTATCTGGACTGGGCCGCCACGGCCCCAGCCTCCCCGGAAGCCCTGGAGGAGTACCTCCGCTCGACCAGTGACTACCCCGGAAACCCTTCCAGCCTGCATCGGGACGGCAAAGATGCCAGAAAGGCCCTGGAAGACCGCAGGGCACGGCTGGCGACCCTCCTCGGATGCCGGCCCGATCGGATCGTCTTCACCTCGGGGGGCACGGAATCCGACGGCTTGGCACTGCTTTCCCTGCTCCGGCGCCCGGCTCCGGGATCCCTGGTGATCTCCTCCATCGAGCATCCCGCGGTCTTCGAGCAGGCGGCCGTCCTGGAGCGCCTGGGGTGGAAAGTTCGCCGTGTCGACCCGGGCCCGGACGGCCGGGTAGATCCCGGGTCCGTGGCGGACGCCTGCGGTCCGGATACGGTCCTGGCTGCGGTCATGGCGGTGAACAACGAGACCGGAGCCGTCCAGCCCCTGGCCGGGATCCGCAAGGCCCTGGACAAGGCGGCCCGGGGGGGGCGGCGGATCCGTCTCCACACCGACGCTGTCCAGGCCTTCGGAAAGGTCCCCTTCGATCCGGAAGCCGAAGGCTCCGATTCCGCGGCCCTGAGCGCCCACAAGATTCGGGGACCCCGCGGGGTGGGGGCCCTCTATCTGCGTACACCGATCGATCCCCTGGCCGCGGGAGGCGGGCAGGAGGGCGGCATCCGGTCGGGAACGGAAAACTTGGCGGGCATTTCGGCCTTCGTGCGCGCGGCCTCCGACGCGGTCTCCTCCCTGGAAGAGAACCGGGCCCGGGCCCGGACCCTCTCGGACCGCCTCCTGGAGCACCTCCGGCAGATCCCGGACGCCCGCCCCCTTCCCGAGGGCAGGACCGCCGGGGACGACAGGTACTCCCCCTGGATCCTCAGTCTGACCCTTCCGGGCCTGCCCGGGGAGACCGCCGTCCGCATCCTGTCGGATTCGGGATTCGCGGTATCCACCGGGAGCGCCTGCTCGTCCTCCCGTCGGAAACGGCGGGTCCTGGAAGCCATGGGAGTCCCGGAAGCCCTGGCGTTCTGCGCCATCCGGGTATCCCTCGGCCCGACCACCACGGAGCCCGAGATCGACTCCTTCGCCCAGACCCTCCGGGACGCATACCTCCGATATCGCACGTAAGGAAGACCCATGGAAACCTTGTACCTGATCAAACCCGGGGAGCTGGAGCTGAAAACGGGCAACCGGCGGGAATTCGAATCCCGTCTCCGGAAGGACATCGAGCGGCGTCTGGAAGGGCGCGTCCGGGTGGATATCCGGCCGGGCCGCTTCTTCCTGCGCGTGCCCGAGGGGCTCGAGGAGCGGGCGGAGCGGGTGCTTTCCCGGGTGCCCGGCATCGTGGGCTATGCCCGGGCCCTGACCTGCGGCAAGACTATGGAGGAGATCGGGGAACTGGCCCTCCGGGTGGCCCGGGAAGGCAGGGAAGAGGGGCACGGTACCTTCAAGGTCGAAGCCCGCAGGGCGGACAAGGGATTTCCCCTGGACTCCTACGGCCTGGCGCGGGAGCTGGGAGGCCGCATCCTGGAGAACGTGCCCGGCCTGTCCGTCGACGTACGAAAGCCGGAGTTTACGGTATTCGTGGAGATCCGGGAGAGGGCCTATGTGCACGGTGCCGTCCGGAAAGGTCAGAAAGGTCTTCCCGCGGGATCCGCGGGCAAGGGACTGCTCCTACTGTCCGGGGGCATCGACTCCCCCGTCGCGGGTTACCTCATGGCCAAGCGGGGGCTTTCCCTGGAGGCGGTGTACTTCAACGCCTATCCCTACACCTCCCGGGAAGCCTGGGAAAAGGTCCGGGACCTTGCGGGAATCCTGGCCCGGTACGCGGGAAACTTGGTCCTCCACACCCTGTCGTTCACGGAGATCCAGACAGCGATCAAGCGCGGGGCGCCCGAGGAGTGCTCCACCCTCTTCCTCCGGGCCGCCATGGTCCGGGCCGCCCACATCCTGGCGGGCGAGATCGGGGCTCACTCCCTGGTGACCGGGGAGAGCCTGGGCCAGGTGGCCAGCCAGACCGCGGAGAACATACGCTTTTCCCAGGCCAGGACGGACCTTCCGATCTTCCGCCCCCTGATCGGGACGGACAAAGAGGACATCATGAAGACGGCCCGGGAGATCGGAACCTACGAGATCTCGATCCTGCCCTACGAGGATTGCTGCGTGCTCTTTTCTCCGGAGCACCCGATCCTGCGGTCCCGGTTGAACCGGGAAGGTCCGATCTACGAGTCCCTGGGCCTGGAGGGAATCATCGAGGAATCCGTCCGGACCCGGGAAACCCTGGCGATAGCCTGCGAGGACTGATCCCTCCCGGGAATCCGTCTCGGAATCCCGGAGGCCTAGGCCTCTACCTTGAGAATATCCGAGACGGCCTTCTCGATCTGGCCCTGGGGCAGGGCGCCCATGGCGTAGCTGGGATTCCCCTCCGTAGGGACGAAATAGAGGGTAGGGATGCTCTGGATACCGAACACCCCGGCCAGTTCCTGCTCCGCCTCGGTGTCCACCTTGTACACGTGGATCTTTCCCTCGTACTTCTTGGCGACCTTTTCCAGCACCGGAGCCACCATCTTGCAGGGGCCGCACCAGTCCGCGTAGAAATCGATGATCGCGGGCAGATCCCCGGCGTATTCCCATTCCTTCTTGGCTTCGTAGTCGAACACTTTCTTCTTGAAGTCTTCGGTGGTCAGTTTTTCGGGCATCCGGATCTCCTTGCGTCATCGTTTGAGCTTGTTGACATATTTAATATAGTATTTTTCATATGTTACGGCAAGGGGTATCACAAAAAAAGGCCGCCGAGGCGGCCCATTAGATATGCGAAACGGCTCTAGAACCGGACCCGGGCTCCGAACTCCGCTCCGATCCCGACGGCGGGCGTCGGGATGAGAGGTATCGAGAGCACGGGGGACAGGTAGAGCTCGAATTTCTTGACCGGCCAGAACTGGAGGCCGAAGGGGATGCGAAGGCCGAAGTCGAATGTATCCCCCGCGAGTCCCGCGTAGAGGCCCGCGCCCAGGAAATAGCTAAGGCCGGAGCCCAGGCCTTCCGCGTCGATCACGTAATAATCCACGGAAGCGCCGAAGCGGTCCGAGGAAAAATCGTACTGAAGCCCGACGACGGGGAAACTTGCCCATTTCAAGGAAAGCCCGACTCCGCCGCCCACGGCGCCGTTCGTGGTCCCTACGGAACCGTATACTCCGAAACCTGTGAGACCCGCCGGGCCCGCCGCGAACGCGGGGATTCCCGCCAGCAGGACCAGAGCAGCCACGATGCCAAGAACCTTTTTCATCACGACCTCCGTTAGGGTGCTTTCGAGAGAATATACCGCGAATCGGGAAGGATGCAAAGAAGGGGAAAACGAAAACCGGCCTTGCGGCCGGCTTGAAACGACATCCCCTAGGGGGATCGAACCCCTGTTGGCGGGATGAAAACCCGCTGTCCTGACCCCTAGACGAAGGAGACGCGAATGCCTCATGACAAAAGCGAATATATAGAATTCCCTGTCCTCTGTCAATAGGGACAGGTTTTTGGGACTCACATCTTAAGTTTCTTGAATACCAGTTCCCGAAATTTTTGAGCCGTTTCGGATTCAGGCTCCATAGCCAGGGCATTCTCGCAATCCGCCAAGGCCTGCGGGTAATCTCCCAGGTGATAATAGGCTTGGGCCC
>JBGSPT010000162.1:0-20950 GCA_041738475.1 Treponematales bacterium | reverse complement strand
CGCCGGGACGCCACGAGGGAAAGGGCTCCCGCCTCCTTGGCCCTCTGCAGGGCCAGGCCCGCACGCCCCTCATCCAGGGAGGCGGAGGTCAGAAGATCGCGATATGCGGTGTCGAAGGCGCTCAGATCCCTGGAGGCTATGGCGGACTCGAGATCCGCCCATGCCCGGTCGAGCTCGCCTTTCTGGACAAGGACGGCGCCCGCCGCGCGGGCCGTGTAGTTCTCGTCCAAGAAGGCCAGAGCCGCGGAGAGCTCCGGAAGCGCTGAGAGCATCCGGCGGTAGGCCGCGTCCGCCTCCTCCCTGTTCCCGTCGTTCAATGCCGCCGAGGCGCGGGAGGCCTCCTCCCGGATACGGCCTACGGCGGTCATGGCGTCGCCGACCCGGGCCGAATCCGCGGAAGTCCGGGCCCGCTCCGCGGAGACCGTCCGCTCCACCAGGTCCACGGCGAAGAGGTCGGATTCCCGCCTGCGGGAAAGCGCGGCGAACCGCGCGAGGGACGGGTCGGAAAGGTACTGGCGGATCGCCTCGGCGCTCCGGGCCGCCTCCTCTAGCCGGCCTTCCTGGATGGCCGAGCGGGCCGCGGCATAGAGGCCGATCAGTCCGTCCTCCGCGGAGCGCGCCTGCGCCGCCTCCTCGTTGTACCTGGTCAGTTCCGTCCGGGCGGCTTCAAGGCTCTCCGCGGTCCGGGCCCGCTCGGCCTCCAGGGCCTTGTTCTTCTCGTCCAGCTGGGCCCGGAGCTCCTGCTCCCGCCTGCGGGACTCGTCCAGGATTCTCTGCCGTTCCGAGGTGGCGGTCTGCAGGCTGGCCTGGAACTCGTCCCGGGCCTTGTCCAGGCTGGCCTGGATGGCCAGCCGCTCCTCGTCGGCCTTCCGGGCGTACTCGTCGAGTTCCCGTTTGAGGGCCGCGGTCTTCTCCTGTTCGTAAGCCTTCAGGCGTTCCTCGATGGTCGCGGGGGTCAGGCCGGCGGCGGTCAGCCGCTGGCGCTCCTTCTCGAGTTCCGCGGCCAGTTCTGCGCGCAATTCCGTTTCCTTGGCCTTGACCCGGTCTTCCACGCTCGAAAGGAGCTGTCCCTTCTCGCGGTCCAGGGAAGCCAATTTTTCCTGGATCGCCGTTATCTCCCGGTCCTTTTCCAGGATCCGGCCTTCCGCCTCCCTCCGGATTTCCTGCAGGAGCTTTCCCTCGGCCGTGGAGATCGCCGCGGCGGAGACGGCCTGGGTTGGGCCGGAGGATCCGAGGTATTTCCATAACCCGAACAGCCCCGCGCCTAGCACGAGGACCGCGAAGAGGTTTACCAGCAGGGGAGCCGCGAAGCCCCGTTTCCGCGGTTTGACCGTCCAGGTATCCGGACCGGCCAGGATCCGGCTGGACTGGGCGACCCGGTCTATGTGGACGAGGATGTCCTGTTGGTCTTCTTTGGATATTCCGGCGCTGTCGTCCAGGGTCATGTCGAAGCCCCCGGTTCCGTTCGCGGCGCGTATCTCCTGTGCCTTCCTCAACAGACCCTGTTCCGACATCGGTCCGGCTCCTTGTCCCCAGTGCGCATTCTGTCAGTATAAAGGATATCGCACCCGTTTTTCCATGGCGAACCGCCCGGGCCCGGCGCCCGACCGAAGCTCGGACGCCGTAGACGGAATACCCGCATTTGTATTATCGGCAAGATCTTACCATCGGAACTGAAAATACTGTCCGGCCGCTTTCATTGACTAACGGTCCGGAGATCGGTTAAAATGGGTGGATAGAATCACGAGCAGGGGCGGTTTTCGCCCGGCCCGAAATCCACGACCTCCGAAAGAGACCATGACGGAAAAGGGCAGCGCGAGCGAGCATCTCTCCCAAGCCTATGAACGCCTCCGTGAAGCGGACCTGCCCGGCGCTTCCGCCCGCCTGGACGAAGCTTTGTCCGCTGATTTCGAGAGCGAAGAGATCCTTTTCTCCCTGGCCTGCGCCGCCTGGTGGAAGGAAAAGCTAGAGCGCCTGGACGGCTCCGCCTCGCCCTTCGAGCGGGGAGAGTACATCCTGTCCCAGTGGAAGGGCTTCCTGGCCTTCCAGAACCGCAGGCCCGGAGAGTACGACGCGGCGCGGTACGGATTCAAGCGCTTCGCCTTCCTGACCGCGCTGAAGGAGTTCCGATCCCTGGGTCAGGAGGATGCCGAGTCCTGGGAGCCCGAGCTGGCCCTGCGGATAGGACGCTGCCTCAAGGGTTCCGGCGACTACGCAGGAGCCATGGAAAAGCTGGAGCCGGTGGCGAGGGAGCGCAAGGATTCACCGGAAGTCCTGGCGGAACTCGCGGACGTATACGCCCTGGTGAACGAGACCCGGACTTCCAAGGCCCTCTTCCGGGAAGCGTTCTTCCTGAATCCCCAGCGCATCGACACGGCGTTCCTGGAATGCCCCGCCCTGGTCCGGCTGGTGGATCACATCCGGACCTTGGGTTTCCGCAGTCCGGAACTGGAGGAATGGATCCCCGTCTATGGAAGCCTTTTGGGAGTCTTTTCCGTGAAGCGCGAACTCAAGCCCATCGAGGTGGGCCGGCTCCGACAATCCATATACGAAATGGAAAACGAGGTGAAGGAAAACGCCGAGCGGAAGGGCTTGTTGACGCCCCGGCTGATCAACCGGTACTTCTGGCTCATAGACCATTACATCAACGCCAAGGAAGACCGTTCGCGGATCGACGAGGTTCTCCTGAAGATCAAGTTGATGGACCCGGCCGTGCACAAGCAGTACGTAGCGTAACCGACGGAGAGGAGACCGATATGGCAGATTCGCCCATCGCGAAACGGCTTCAGGAGATGCTCAACGAGGAGAAGTGGACTCGGGCCACCTTGAGCGGGTACTCCGTTAACCATCTCAAGGAGATCGACGCCCTGTTCAAGGAAGCCGCCGCGGCCAAGGCCGTGGACGATGTCCACGAAGTCTGCGACGAGCACCTGGGTCACACCAAGAACAGCATCATAGCCTTGTATCTCTCCGGCATCATCGCGCTTTCCCGCCAGCAGATCGACGACTCCAATATGGTCGCCCTGATGGACATCTTCACGGAGAACAAGAAGTGGAACATCGTGGAGTACATCTGCCAGCGGATCCTGGAGGAGTCCGGCGAAAACCGCATCGCCCTGGCCAAGCTGGCGGAGTGCTACCAGAACGAGGACCGGATGGAGGAGATGTACACCGTCTGGGAACGGCTCGTACGGGTGGATTTCGAAGAAGCGGACATCGTCAGGGCCCTGGCGGAGCATCGTGAGAAGGAAGGCCGTTCCGAGGAGGCCATCGACTTCTACCGGAAGGCCCTCCACCGGTACATAGCCCGGGGCACCTTCACCGCGGTCAAGGAAATCTGGACCAAGCTGATCGAGGCCTGCCCGGAGGACATCGACTTCTTCCTCCACGTCCAGCGCAAGATCGCCAAGCAGATCAACGAGGACAAGGCCTCCAGCCTCCTCATGGACCTCTACCGCCACTACAAGGGCAAGGAGGACTGGAACACCGCCACAGACATCCTCAAGGTCGTCATCGCCTACGACGAGAAGAATCCCGCGGTGCGCAAGGAGATCGTGGACTGTTACCGCGGCAAGTTCGCGGGGCACTCCCAACTTGAGGACTATATCCGGCTTTCCAACCTGAGCCAATCCTACCGAAGCCTCTCGGAAGCCATGGCGGACTTCGAGAAGCACATCGCCTTCGACGTGGGCAATTTCGTGTTCCACAGGACCTGGAACATCGGGCGGATCGCCGCCATCCGGGGAGACGAGATCGTCATCGATTTCGCCAAGAAGCGCGGCCATTCCATGAGCCTCAAGATGGCCATCGACAGCCTGGTCACCCTGAGCCGGGACCATATCTGGGTGCTCAAGGCCGTATGGTCCAAGGACAAGCTCCACGACAAGATCAAGAGCGAACCCGGCTGGGCCCTCAGGACCGTCATCAAGAGTTTCGACAACCGCGCGGACCTCAAGAAGATCAAGGCCGAGCTCGTGCCCTCCGTCCTCAGCGCCGGCGAGTGGACCAGCTGGAGCGCCAAGGCCCGCGACATCCTCAAGACGGACCCCATGTTCGGGAACGCCCAGGATTCCATCGGGACCTACATCGTCCGGGACCGCTCGCTCTCCCTTGCCGACAAGATCTACGCCCAGTTCAAGGCCGAGAAGGGATTCTTCGAGCGCGTACGTTTCATCCGGGACTTGGCGGACAAGGGGCAGACCGATTCCGAGTACTTCATGGAGATGCTCGGTTTCTTCACCGGCTACCTCCGCTCCTACTCCACCGTGAACGAGCACATCATGGCTTCCTACCTCCTCGTGAAGGAACTGGCCACGGAGCACAAGCACCTGGCTCCGGCCCTGACCCCCCAGTTCACGGATCTCTTCGAGAACCTAGAGGATCCCGTCTCCGTGTACGAGGGGCTCAAGGATTCCGAACTCCGCGCCTCCTTCCTGCACCACGTCAAGACCTTCGTCCCGGACTGGGCGGAGGTATACGTACGACTCTTCCCCTACTCCCTCACTTCCGGCATGGTGAACGCCCTACTGGCCGCGGGCCACACGGACAGCCTACAGCGCATGGTCATCGACATCGTGGATAACTACAAGGACCACAGGGACGCCTTCATCTGGGTCGTCAAGAACCTCCTGGACGAGCCCTGGGTACGGGACCTCAAGCTTTCCTACGAGAAAATCCTTATAACCCTGATCCACATCCTGGACATCTCCTTCAAGGAGATCGAGAATCACAGGGACACGACGGAGAACCGAAAGATCAACAAGCAGGTCCAACAGATCCTCTTCAAGGAGGGAACCCTCGAGACCTTCCTGGACAAGTCCGGGCACGACACGATCGAACGGGTGTACACCCTGCTGGACGACGTGAAGGACCTGGACCCGGCGGTCAAGCTCCGGCTCCGGAAGCAGATCGTGGAGAAGTTCCCGGACTTCAAGATCACCGGCGAGACGGAGAAAGCGGTAGTCTCCAGGGGGCTCATGGTCACCTCGGAAAAATTCTCGGAAAAACAGAAGCTGCTACAGACAATCATGGAAGTCGAAGTACCCGCCAACCAGAAGGAAATCGCCTACGCCCTGTCCCTCGGAGACCTCCGAGAGAACGCGGAGTACAAGGCGGCCAAGGAGAAGCAGGACGAGCTCAACTCCAAGGTGGCCAAGCTCAAAAACGAGATCGAACGCGCGCAGATTTTCGACAAATCCACCGTCAACGCGTCCAAGGTGTCCTTCGGCACTGTCGTACACCTGCTGAACGAAACCGAGGGCAAGGACGAGACGTACACGATCCTGGGTCCCTGGGAGTCCGATCCGGCCAGCAACGTCATCTCCTATCTCTCACCCCTCGGGAAGAAGCTCTTGAACCATAAGGCGGGGGATCGCCTGTCCTTCGCGATCCACGATCGGAAATTCGAGTATGTATTAAAGTCGATCAAGGCCGCGCAGCTCTGAGATCCTGCCGGCCCGGGAAGGTGGAACGATGAAAAAGCTCCTGCTTGCGATCGTCGTGGCGGCAACCCTGGCATCCGCATTCCCGGCGGGGGCGCAGGAAAAGCCGGTTGACCTCATCGTCCTGCTGGACGCCTCCCAGAGCATGTTCCCGTATTTCACCGAGGTGGTCGACTTTGTGGTCTCCCGGATCGCCCGGGAATACCTCCGATTCGGGGACACCTTCCACCTCCTGACCTTCACGGATTCCGTGCGCATCGAAATTGCCCAGTCCGTGCGGACGGAGCAGGATTTGAAAAGTCTCCTGGGGCGTCTGTACCTGCTGTACCCCTTCGGCCGGAGCACGGACCTTGTTTCCGCCCTCTCCTCCCTGTACCGGTATGCCGCGGACCTTCCGGAATCCAACAGCAAGCTGATCGTCATGGTCACCGACGGCATGCACAATCCCTCTCCCCAAAGCCCGAACGCGGCCCTCGGGGTCGAAGAGGTCCGCGCCAGCATCGACGCGACCGCGGCGCGGATACGGTCCAACGGCTGGACCATCCGTATCGTTCGCATCCCCTTCGACGAGACCGCCGCCGCAGGAAGTCCCGGTACGGGAACCGCCGAATCCCCGGGCACCTCCCCCGGAGCAGGCGATTACCTTTCCGCCGTGGCCTCCGGTCTGGACGCTCCGGTCACCGACTTCACGTCCGCCGGCCGGGAGGACGCCGCGGGCCGGAGCGTCGAGATGCCCCGGATAGGCTTCCCGGGCCATCTCGGCAGGCAGGGCTACGACTTCTCCTTCCCCCTTTCCATAACCAATCCCTCGGACCGCGACCTCCGCCTGGAACTCTCGGGCGTCCATATCCGCGGGACCAACGTCCTACGGAAGAATCTGTTCATCGACATTCCAAAGGGATCCCGGCGAGACGTACAGGTCCCGATCCGTCTGCCCGATTCCGTGGAACCCGGGTCCGTGTCCCTCGAGGCGGAACTCCGGTTCGCCGACGGCGTGCGGGTGGTTCCTACCGTCGGACTTTTGTCCTTGGATCTAGTGCGCAAACCCCTCGCGAGCATCTTCCGCAGCACGGGAACCGCTGTTCTGTTCCTGGCCCTGCTGGGGGCGGCCCTGGCCCTCATCGTCCTCCTTGTGGTCTACATACGGGGACTCCACCGCAGGGCCGAGGAACCCGTCGTGGCCGCTGTGCTCGATTCCGAGGCGGCCGCCGCGGATGAACGCAGGAAGGCCCTGGCCGCCGTCCGCAGGGAGGAACCCGCCCGGGTCTCCCGGGCCGAAGCCCTCGCGTACTCCTCCGATCTCGTCCCCCGACATGTCAGCCCCGAGGAAGCCCGCAGGATCCGGGAAGGCCTGGTGCCCAAGCACCTCACCGCCGAGGAAGCCCGGGTCTTCCAGGAAGATTCGGTTCCCAAGCACGTCACCGAGGAAGAAGCGCGCACCTTCAAGGAAGCCCGCAAGGAAATAACCGAGGAGGAAGCCCGGGCGTATTCGGAAAGCCGTACCCTCACCGATGAGGAAGCTTCCAGATACAGGGATACCACCGGCCGGGACGCCGCCGACACCCTCGCGGCCTACGCCGCCGCCGTTTCCCCGAACCGCCGGGTCCCTGCGGCTGCCTCCGGGCGGCCGCCCGCGTTCACCCCCGTCGTCAAACGAACGGGTTCCCTGCGTGTGGAGTTCCGGGTCGAGGATCAGAACCCGAACATCGGCCTGCGGAATGTCCGGACCCTCCAGTCCGGCGGCAAGAAATCCATCGGCGGGAAACGCAGCGACTTCCTGGTCTTCCTGGTACCCGTGCCCGCCCGGGTGGCGGAAGTGTACTTCGACGGCGAGGACCTGACGATAGCCCCCCTGAGGCCGGAGTTCTTCCCCGACTATTCCGGCCCGATCGCCGACTGTCTAGGGAAACCCGTGCGGATTGTGAACCGGTTCGGTACGGTCCTGACCATGACCTTCGACCGCTACGTACCGCCCGCGGATCGCCTGAACAGGATCCTGCACTGTCTGGATGCCCCCGGGTTCCCGGCCGCGAACGGGAACGATCCTTCGGGAAAGGACTCGGTCTAGCCAGCCTACAGTTCCGCCAGTGCGGCGGCGGCGCGGGTCCGCACGGATTCCACCTTGTCGGATTCCGCCATCGCCGCTATCGCGGACCGCAGAGATCCGACCTTGTTCCTTCGTGCCCAGTCGATGCCCGCTATCCGGGTCCCGAAATCGGGACTCCCGAGCAGGTACGTTTCCACGAGGGACGCGGAAGCCTTGTCGGTCCCCGAGACCAGGGCACGCTGGAAGGCTTTCAGAAGGGTCGTGTCCTTGGAGGACGCCTCGGCCGCCAGGGCTTTCTCCAGGTCGCCCCTGGATCCGCCGGCATCCCGTTCCAGGAGCACCGCGAAGGCCGCCGCCCGTGAAGGGGCGTCCGCTTTCTTGTCCTGAAGCAGATCCCGCAGGAACTGCAGGTTTTCCCGTCCCCCGAGGGCGCCCAGGGCTTTAATCGACTCGTCCTTGACCTTTCGATCGGGGTCGTTCCGGGCCCGGAACCGCACGAAGGGTTCCGCATCCCGTATCGACAGGGTCGCGGAAGCCTTGATCGCGGCCAGGCGGACCGCGGGCACGCTGTCCCTCAAACCTTGGACGATGGCCCCTTCCGCATCCGCTCCGGTAAAGGAACCCAGGGCCGCGATCGCCGCGCCCCGAACCTGGGGATCCTCGCCGTTGGCGGCCCGGACCAGAGCCGGCACCGCGCGGGCATCCTTGATCTTGCCCAGGGCCTCGGCAGAGAACATCCGTGTCGCCTTCTTGCCGGACGTGTCGTCCAGGGTCTCCATCAAGCTCTCCACCGCTCCCTGGGCCCCGATTTCTCCCAGTGCCTGGATCACGTCCTGGCGCAGGGCGTCGGTCGAGTCGTCGGAATCGTAGAGCCCGAGGAGCAGGTCCGTTTCTTCGTTTCCGCCCGCCCGGCCCAACAGCCGTACGGCGGCGGAAAGGTATTTGGACTCCCGGGAATCCAGGATCTCCCGCGCCTCCGGGATTCCCTCTTTGGCCTTTACGGCGGAGAGGTAGCCTAACGCCGCGTTCACCGACTGTGCCGGCTCCTGGTCCCTGGCGTCCAGGACGCCCACGGCCGCCGAGATCGCGCCGGACCATTCCCGGACCGCGAAGAATTTCAGGACCGCCTCCCGAATCTGGGGACTGCGGGTTTCCGACAGAAGGGCCAGGAGCTCGGGATTCAAGGCGTCTTCCTTCTCTGTCTGCAGCGCGGCGACGAGCTCCAAAAGCTCGGACTCTATTCCATACCGGATCACGTCCCGCCGTTTCTCGAGGGCCGGAGCGTCCTGGGCCCCCAGCAGGGCCGCTGCAAGCATGAATACCGGGAAGAACTTGAACTTCCTCACCCGCGACCATCCTTTCATTCCGTGCATAGCCCGCCGCAGCGTCAGGCGGATACCCTATCCGGTTCCCTCCGGCCGCACCGGGCGGTTCAACCGCGGTACTTCGTATAGAACTCCTGCTTGAAGGATTGGAAGGAACCGCTCTCTATACTATATCGGATCCGGGAAACCAGATCCCTGAGGAAGTAGAGATTGTGGTAGGAGGCCAGGATGGACCAGAGAATCTCACCGTTCTTGTAGAGGTGCCGCAGGTAGGCGCGGCTGTACTGGCGGCAGACACGGCACCCGCACTCCTCGTCGGGAGGGCCGAAATCCCGCTCGTACCGGGCGTTCTTGATGACCAGCTTTCCGGAAAAAGTGTACAGAAGCCCGTTCCTGGCCGTGCGGGTGGGAAGTACGCAGTCGAACATGTCGATGCCGTTCTCGACGGCCGCCAGGATGTACTCCGGCGTCCCGATGCCCATCACGTAGCGGGGCTTATCTTCCGGCAGCAGCTCCGCGGAATAGGCCAGAGTCTCCTCGAACACCTCGAAGGGTTCCCCGACGGACAGACCTCCCAGGGCGATGCCGGGCAGGTCCAGGGCGAGTATCTCCTCCGCGCTTCGCGCCCTCAGGGCGGGGAAGAAGTTGCCCTGCACGATCCCGAACAGGCTGCCCCGGAAATCCCCCCGAGTGGAGAGCCAGCGCTCCTTGGATCGTCCGGCCCAGTCCGAGGTCAGCCGCAGGGCTTCCAAGGACTCGCTCTCCCCGGATCCGTAGGGTGTGCAGACGTCCAGCTGCATGAAGATGTCGCTCGCAAGTGCCGTCTGTATATCCACGGCGTCCTCGGGACGCAGGACGTGCCGGGATCCGTCTATGTGGGACTGGAACCGGACGCCCTCGGAGGTGATCTTACGGAAGGGGGCCAGGGAGAACACCTGGAATCCCCCGGAATCCGTGAGGAAATTGCCTTTCCAACCCGTAAACCCGTGGAGACCCCCGGCCTGGCGGATCAATTCATGGCCGGGACGAAGGTAGAGATGATAGGTGTTTGCAAGGATGATCTCGAAGCCCATCTCCTCGAGGGATTCCTTGGGTACCGCCTTGACGGTAGCATTCGTGCCGACGGGCATGAATACGGGGGTTCGAACCCTGCCGTGGGGCAGATCGAGCACGCCGGTCCGCGCCTTGGTCCGCCCGTCCCGGGCGCAAACCGTGAAGATACCCCTTCCGTCCATCTCGACTCCTCGAAATCAGGTATGCGCGGTCCGGAACAGCAGGATCCCCAGGGCCAGGAAGAAGACCACCGGCGCGGAAGCTCCCGCGGCGGGAGAAACGAGGTCCAGCCGGGCCAGGAGCAGGGATACCATCCGGATCACATAATAGCCTGTCGACGCCGCCAGGCTGATGAGCAGGCTTGAAAGCAGGACGTTCTTGCGCAGGCGGCCCCCCGCGCCGATGGACAGCAGGGCGACCACCAGGGGCGTCATGCCGAAGGTGAACCTCTCGTAGGCCTCCGCCAGGGCGCCCCGGTACGGCAGGCCCGCGGATTTAAGGAAGCGGACATATTCCAAGGCCTCCCCCGCGGTGAGCTCGTCCAGATCCTTGCGCCCTCTCCGGAAGGAAGCCGGAGGCTCATCGTAGTCCGGGGAGCTCCAAGCCGGCTTGAACTCCTCCGTGTAGGTCCCCGACGGATCCGCCGACCAGATCCGGACGTCCAGGAAGTCCCATCGGCTGCCGTTCCACCGCGCCCTGCGCGCGTCTATCCGTTCCACGAAAGCCCCTTCCTCATCCCGGCGGACCGCGGTGACCCCGGAAAGAGACGAGCCGGGATCGTCGTAGTAATCCGCCGTCCAAACCACCCCCGCCCTGCGGTTGTACAGGGCGATTTCGGTATTGTTCATGGACACGGTCTGCCCCATCAGGGTACGGGAGGCTTCCTTCTTGAGCCGGAGCGAAGGCAGGGCGGCGGCATCCTCGAACAGGAACCCCGCGGCAGAGGCAAGGGCCGCGAAAACAAGTACCGGCACCGCGAAGGATGCTAGGGATATGCCGGAACCGTGGATCACGATGAGCTCGTTGGAGGTCTTGAGGGCGCCGAAACCGTACGCGGCCCCGAAGAGCATGGCCGGAGCGATCGAGAGGGAGACGCAACGCGGAAGATACAGGGCCATCACCCGGAACACCTGGCCCGGGGTCGCCTCGTTCTGGATGTATTTCACCAGGTTCGCGAACAGGTCGATCAGCTCGAACAGAAGGGCGAAGAACGCGACCGCAGCCAGGAAGGCCGGGATCACGTTCGCCAGCACGTATACGTTCAGTGTCCAGCGGGACTTCACGAGTCTACCCCATGACCCGCTTGGCCGCGAAGGCCGCGGCTCCCGCGGCAAGCACGAAGACATTCGGGGCCCACATGGCCCAGAAGGGGGAAATGCCCTCAATGCGGTTTCCCAGGGTCTGCCCCCCCGCCAGCATCGCCCAGTAGACGACCGCAACCAGCAATCCGATCCCGAAGCCCGCCGCCTTTCCGCCGCGCCGCGTGAGGGTCGCCAGGGGGAAGGCAAGGATCACGAAACAGAAGGCTCCCGCGGGGATGGAGAACTTTTTGTAGTACTCCAGGCGGTAGATCCGGAGCGTGCGCTCCTCCGCGGCCGGAGACGAGAGGCTCGCCGCGCGATCCAGCAGGGGCTTGAGGTCGGCGATGGCTCGGGCTGCCGGGGTTCCCTGATCGAGGGCCTTGAGGTAGAGCTCCGCGGCCTGGTCCCTGGCTTCCCGGGCTTCCAGGTCCCGTCGGATCGCCCGGACATCCGCGGCGGCCTGCTTTTCCCGGATGAGGGCGCCCAGGTCCCGGGAGCTCATCTCCCGGGGGCTGACTCCCAGGCTCATGTCCGAAATATCCCTCAGAAGCAGGTTGTACCGCAGGGAATCCGCCCTGGACCATTCGAACCTGCCCGGTCGGGCGGGATCGTTCGACTGGCTGAACACCTTTTCCAGGGACAGGGTGAGGACTCCGGGTTCACCCTCCGAGAGGGTGCCGCTTTCCGCGGTGATGATCCTCTTTTTTCCGCCCGCGGGGGTGTCCAGGATCAGCAGATCCGACACGACGTCGTCCCGGACCTCTCCGGACACGATAGTCAGGCCTTCCCACCTCCGGGCTGAATAGGGCGTGAGTTCCAGGGCGGGAGAGGAAGCCAGAATCCTCCGGTAGAGCCGGCTGAAATTGACCGTTCCCAGGGGCAGGAGCGCGTCGTTCATGACGAAGGATCCGGCCGCGAACAGGGCGCCCAGGAGAAGGAAGGGAAGGAAGATCCGCCGGGGTGAAACGCCCGCGGATTGCAGCACCAGGAGTTCGGAATCCGAGGAAAGCCTGCCCGCGGCCATCAGGGCCCCCGTCAGGGAGGCGAAGGGAAAGGCGAGAGCCAGGACGGCGGGGGTAGCGTAGACCACGAGCCGCGTGACGTCCCAGACCGGGGCTCTCTTCGCCAGGATGTCCTCCGCCATGAGGAGCATCTGGTTGGCGAAGAATACGAGGAAGAAGAACACGAAGGAAACGGAGAAGGTCAGGGAAAATTCTCCCAGAATATAGCGCCATACCGTCGTGTAGCGCCCCATACGGTTCCGGATCCTGCCGGGCCTCAAAGCCGGCCTCAGTTCCGGCCCGTGGAGCCGAAGCCTGCCGGCCCCCTGCCGCTTTCGGCAAGAGAATCGGCAAGGCTGAAGGAGGCCCGGGCGACGGGAGCCACGACCAGCTGGGCGATCCTTTCCCCGGGCCGGACCGTGAACGGCTCGGTTCCCAGGTTCGCGAGGATTACCCGGATCTCGCCCCGATAGTCCGCATCGATGGTTCCGGGAGTATTCAGGCAGGTGATTCCGTGCTCCAGGGCCAGGCCGGAGCGCGGGCGCACCTGGGCTTCCCACCCTCCGGGAAGCTCCATCCGAAGCCCCGTGGGAACCGCGGCCCGGCTTCCGGGATTCAGCAGGAGGGGTTCCGCGAGGAAGGCGCGCAGGTCGGCGCCGGAGGCGCCGTCCGACTTGTATTCCGGAAGCCGGGCTCCCGGCTCGGCGGTCATCCTCACGGAAACGCTTTCCATCCTCATCCTCCGTTCGCGGTCAAGTCCAGGGACCTGCGTATCCTGGCTCCGATCCTTCCGTAGGCCAGGACGCCCGGGGGCCCGCGGAAGACCCTGTCCCCGGCCGATAGTACGCTTCGGAGATCCACGTCCAGGATACGGTCGGAAAAGTCCTCGTAGGATTCGGCCGTGCCGAACCGCATTCTCTGCCGGGCAAGGGTGCGCATGCGGGTCTCCGTATCGTCCGCGGCCACCGTATCCTGGCCGTGGATGTGCGCCGCCGCCTCCGCGGCCTCCTCCCCGGAGAGTCCGCCCTCGCGCAGACGGTCCAGTTCACTCCGTATCATATCCCAAAGCCGGGGAAAATTGGAGGGAGCGCAGGCCGCGGTGACATAGAACATCCCGTATTCCCGGGCGCTCGCGTAGGAGGATCCGATGGAATAACACAGCCCCTGGGATTCCCGGATGTTCTGGAAGAGCCGCGAACTGGAGGATTCCCCGAAGGCGCAGGTAAGGACGTCCAGGGCGGCAAGTTCCTCCCTGGAAAGTCCCGGAGGAAGCTCGAATCCCGTAACCAGGTAGACCTGCCCGGAAGAGGCGGGACATACCCATGAACCGGGATGGAAATCCGGGCGGGCGACGTCCCGTATGTTCCGGCCTGCCGGTACACCCTCCAGCGCGGCGTCCAGGGCCGACTCCATGAGCTCGGGATCGAAGTTTCCGGCGGCCGATACGGTAAGGTTCCGGGGATTCAGGTAATCCCGGTAATACCGGAACAATCCGTCCCGGGTGACCCTGTCCACGTCCTCCGGATCCCCGGCCACCCGCCGAGCCAGGGGGTGTCCGGACCAGACCCGGGCGTGGAACTCGTCCAGGCCGTCCTCCTCGGGGTCGTCCCGGGCGGCCAGTACCTCGGAGCGGATGACGTCCTTTTCCTTGTCGAATTCCGCGGGGTCGAAGACGGATCGGAAGGACATGTCGGACAGCAGTTCCAGGGCATCGGCCCAACGCTCGGCGGGGAGGGTGCAGTGGAGACAGAGGGTCGACTTTTCGGTAAAGGCGTTGAGATAGCCGCCCGCCCGCTCCGCCTGCCGTGCGAGGGTCCGGGCGTCCCTGGTCTCGGTGCCCTTGAAGAGCATGTGCTCGACGAAGTGGGTATATCCGCGCTCGGAATCCGTTTCAGCCCCGGAACCCAGGGGAAACCAGAACCCGATGGTGACGGAATGGGAGGCGGGTACGGGCTCTAGTACCGCGGCCGCTCCGCTAGGCCTTCGGGATTGCAGGATATCCATGGACGACCTCGATCTGCCGGGAAAGAAACGGCCGGCGCCCCTGTTGGCCGCCGGCCGTCCGTCCGTCTCAGGGGCCTTACGGCCTCTGGGGCGGTCGGGATTCGGAATGTTCGGGTTTCGGGGCGGCCCCCGATTCCTCCAGGGCGTCGATGTACGAAAGGTTCAAGCGGCCCATCTTGTCCACCTCGAGGAGCTTGACGTCCACCTTCTGGCCTTCCTTGAGCACGTCCGTGACGGCGTTCACCCTGTGACGGGCCAGGCGGGAGATATGGCAGAGCCCTTCCTTGCCGGGCATGATCTCGATGAAGGCCCCGAAATCCATGATCTTCTTCACAGTGCCGTGGTAGATCTTCCCTATCTCCGGGTCCTCCACGATGGCCTTGATGGCGTCCCGGGCCTCGTAGGCGTTCTTCTGCTGTTTGCCGTAAACCGTGCAGGATCCGTCATCCTCGATGTTGATCTCCACGGAGTACATCTCGCACAGGGCCTTGATGTTCTTGCCCCCGGGGCCGATGATGGCGCCGATCTTCTCGGGATTAACGTGGAGGGAGACGATCTTCGGGGCGTACTCGGAGATGTCCGAGGCAGGGGCGGGAAGGGCCTGGTTCATGATGCCCAGGATGTGCATCCTGCCGCGCCGCGCCTGGTCCAGGGCCTTGGTCAGGATCTCCGTGGATACTCCGGAAATCTTTATGTCCATCTGGAAGCCCGTGATCCCGTTTTCCGTGCCGGCCACCTTGAAGTCCATGTCTCCCAGGTGATCCTCGTCACCCAGGATGTCAGAAAGCACCGCAAATCGGCTGCCCTCGGTAATGAGACCCATGGCGATTCCCGCCACGGGTTTCTTGAGGGGAACCCCCGCGGCCATCATGGAAAGGGATCCGCCGCACACCGAGGCCATGGAGGAGGAGCCGTTGGACTCCAGGATCTCCGAGACCACTCGGATGGTGTAGGGAAATTGTTCCTTCGTGGGAAGCACTTTCTCCAGGGAGCGACGGGCGAGGTTTCCGTGCCCGATCTCCCGTCGGCCGGTGCCGAGCCTTCCGACCTCTCCGACCGAGAAAGGGGGGAAGTTGTAGTGGAGCATGAAGCGGTCCCGCCGGTCGCCCTCGATGTCGTCCAGGATCTGCTCGTCGAAAACCGTGCCCAGGGTGGTGACCGCGAGGGCCTGGGTCTCTCCCCGAGTGAAGAGGGCGGAGCCGTGGGTCCGGGGCAGGATGTCGATCTCGCAGGTGATGGGTCGGATGTCCTCCAGCCCGCGGCCGTCGACCCGGACGCCCCGGTCGAGTATGCCCGAGCGGAGGATCTCGTACTGTAGGTCCTCCATGAGGGCGTGGAAGAGCTTTTTCTGGATCTCGTCCTCGGATACCTGGGGGAAGGCGGCCAGGGTCTCCCGGATCGCGGCGGAAACCGCGGCGCCCCGCTCCTGCTTCACCTTGGTGAACAGGGCCGTGGAAAGCTTCTCCCGGGCCATCGCGGCGATCTCGTCCTTCCGGGCCAGCTGCACGGACAGGGGGGAGAGGGGCAATTTGGGCTTGCCGGTTTCTTCGCGGAGCTTCTCGATTATGGCGCAGATGTCCGCGATGGGCCCCCGGGCGCGTTCGATGGCCTCGATCATCAGGGTCTCGGCGACTTCCGAGGCGTCCCCCTCCACCATCGTGATTCCGTCCTTGGTGCCCGCCACGATGATCTCCAACTGGCCGCGGTCGATCTGGTCGAAGGTGGGATTGATGACGAACTGGCCGTCCACGTGACAGACCCGGACCGCCGCGATAGGGCCTGCGAAGGGGATGTCCGAGATATGGACCGCGGCGCTGGCCGCGTTGATCCCGACTATATCCGGCGGATTGACCTGGTCCGTGGAGATGCAGGTCGGTACGACTTGGATCTCCCGGCCGAAAGCCTTGTCGAAGAGGGGGCGCATGGGCCGGTCGATAAGGCGGGAGACCAGGATCTCCTTGTCCTTCGGCCGGGTTTCACGCTTTATGAAGCCCCCGGGGATCTTGCCGGCGGCGTAATACTTCTCGTTGTACTCCACCGTGAGGGGGACGAAATCCAGGCCCTCCGTGGCGGAGGAGGCGCAGCAGGCGGTGGCTATGACCGCGGAGCCGCCGAATTTCGCGAACACCGCGCCGTTGGCCTGCTTGGCCATGTGGCCGGTCTCGAGGATCAGTTTGTCGCCGTTTACATCGTATGCGACGGAATGTTTCATCGTAGGTTCTTTCTCCATTGTCTGCTAAATAAAACGGCCCGAACAAGCTTCCGTTCGGGCCTTCACGTCAGGTCCGCTTACTTGCGGATACCCAGTTTTTCGATGAGGGACCGATAACTCTGTAGGTTTTCGGCCTGCAGGTATTTCAGGAGCCGGCGGCGTTGACCGACCAGCTGCAGCAGCCCCCGCCGGGAATTGGTGTCCTTCTTGTTCGCCTTGAAGTGCTCCGTCAGGTACTTGATCCTCTCGGTGATGAGGGCGATCTGCACCTCCGTGGCCCCGGTGTTCTTTTCGCCGGCGCCGTACTCGAGGACTACGCGAGCCTTGTCCTCTTTGGTCATTGCCATACCTATACTCCTTGCCTCTGCGTTGCTAGCCGTGTGTCAAAAAATCGCAGGAACCGGGGAGGTTCGCTCCCGGCCGCTTCGATCCGCGCGCTTTCCCCGGAAAGCACGCGTAGGCCGGTTTTCTTCCATCCTCCCGACGTCGTCGCTTCTGCCTCGTATACTCCGGGAGGAGGCAGGACCTGCCGAATCCCGTCGTACTTGAAGGTCCCGCCTTCGTTCGACGGAACGAGGTCTCGGAGATCCAGGACATAGGGCCGGTCAAGCATGGCGAAGGCGTCCGGCATCCTACCTTCCTGCACGGCCCGCCGGATCCGGCTGGAACTTACGGCTCTGCCGTGGTACAGGACGGGGTCCACGATCTCGGTTTCCACGTTCAGCGAAGCGCCGATGAGCCGGACGCTACCGGAATCCGTTGAGAGCCGATGCCCGCAGCGAAAATCCGATCCCACCGCGAGATATCGGGCTCCCCCCTTGTCCGCGAGGGCGCCTAGAAACTCGATCCCCGTCAGTTTACTGAAATTTCCGGAAAAGTCAATCAGGACGCAAGTCCCTATTCCTGACTCCTCAAGGCTTTCCAGCTTCTGCCGCAGGGTCAGTACCGCTCCGTGGAAGGTTTCAGGATGTAGGAGCTCCTTCGGGTTCTGCCGGAACGTCACCACCGTCGGATCCAGATCCCCGGCCCGGGACAGGATCCGGCCGATCAGGGCGCGGTGCCCGATATGGACCCCGTCGAACACTCCCACGGTGACCGCCGAGGGGCGGCCTGACCCGTCCGCGCCGACCGTCCAGGAATCCCAGTTCAGGATCCTCATGCGGCGGACCCCAAGACGACCCGGTAGGAGAATTTTCCGTCCCGGATCTCGATAACCCCGAGAAAGATTCCCTCCGTGGAGAAAACACCCCGGAAGCCCTCCCCTTCCGGAACCTTCGCAAAGCGCCCCTTGGTGAGAGGTCCTCCCCGTAGGAAGAAGATGTCCTGCCCCGGAGCAAGCAGCTCCGCCGGAAGGCCGAGCGCGCGGCAGAGCTCGGGGTCGAGGACGCGCAGGGTCGCGAAACCCGCGGACTCCGGCGGGATCCCGTCCTCTATCCGGAAGGGTCCGGAGGCTTCACGGACAAGGGTTTCCAGGTGGGCCCGGGTCCCGCAGGCGGAGGCGATGTCCCGGGCCAGGGACCGGATATAGGTGCCCTTCGAGCATCGTACGCGCAACCCGGCGAGTCCGTCCTCGTAGCCAAGGAGTTCCAGGGCATGGACGGTCACCGGACGCGGCTCGGGGCTCACCTCCTCCCCGGCCAAGGCGCGCTCGTAGGCCCTTTTTCCTTGGATATGCACCGCCGAATAGGCGGGCGGAGCCTGCAGGATATTCCCTAAAAAGGCCGGCAGAACCGCTTCCAGAGCGGCCCGGTCCGGCTGGGGGCCCCGGGCGACGACCCGGCCTTCCGGGTCCAGGGTATCCGTCTCCGTCCCGAAGCGCAGTCCCGCCAGGTAGACCTTCTCGGAGGCGGTGAAGTACTCGGAAAGCCGGGCGTAACGCCCCACAAGGGCCACGAGAACCCCCCGGGCGAACCTGTCCAGGGTGCCCGTGTGCCCTACCCGGCCCGTGTCGAAAACCCTCTTCACCGCACCGAGGGCTTCGAAGGAAGTAATTCCGGTGGGCTTGTCAAGAATCATGAACCCGTTCGAATCCGAAGATCGTTTTCTCACGAAAACAAATCCTTGATCTTCTCCCCCATCTCGAAGCCCTTGCGGATGCCTTCGTCGGCCAGGAATTTGAGTTTCGGCGTCAATCGCAGGCGAATCTTCCTGCCTACCGCAGCCTGGATAAAGCCGGCGGCGTTGTTCAGGCCTTCAACCCCCCGGGCAAGAGCCTCTCCTTCCTCGAAGGTGGAAACAAATACCCGGGCGGCGCTGGCGTCCCGGGATACTTCCACCCGGGTGATCGAGAGAAAGGCGTTAATTCGGGGATCCTTGATCTCCCCGGAGAGGATGAGAGAGGCGATCTCCGACCGGAGCTCCTCCTCCACCCTCTTTCTCCGTATATCGTCCATCGGTTTAACTCAGCTTACGCGTCACCTGTACCTGCTCGAATATCTCGAGTATGTCGCCCACCTTGATGTCGGTGCATTTCTCCACGCCGATACCGCACTCGAAGCCCGCCGCCACTTCCTTGGCGTCGTCCTTGAAACGCTTGAGGGAGGTGATCTTCCCGCTGAAGATCTCGATTCCCTCCCGGATGACGCGCACCCCTGCGTTCCTCTTGACGGTACCCTCTGTGACCATGCAGCCCGCCACCACGCCGATCTTCGGCACGTGGAAGGTTTCCCGCACCTCGGCCTGTGCGATGTCCTGCTCCTTGTACTCCGGAGCCAGCATGCCCTCCATGGCCTTCTCGATCTCCTCGACAGCCTTGTAGATAACGTTGTACTTCCGAATATCCACTTTTTCCTGGTCCGCAAGGAGCTTGGCCTTGGGGGTCGGGCGTACGTTGAAACCGATGATCAGAGCGTTGGAGGCGCTGGCCAGCATTATGTCGCTCTCGTGGATGGCTCCGGCGCTGGCGTGGATCACGTTCAGGCGGACTTCCTTGGTGGACAGCTTTTCCAGGGAGGACTTAAGGGCTTCCACGGAGCCGTGGACGTCGCCCTTGATGACCACCTTCAGCTCCTGGACCGTTCCGTCGTGGATCGTGTCGTAGAGGTTGTCCAGGGTGACCTTCTTGACGGTCTTGGCCTCCTCGTAGCGCTTGAGTTCCTGGCGCTTGTCGGAGATCTGGCGGGCGTACTTTTCGTCCTCCACCGCCTCGAAGGGGTCGCCGGCGTTGGGCATCCCCTCGAACCCGATGACTTCGACGGGGAAGGAGGGAGGAGCCTCGTCGACCTTCTCGCCGTGGTCGTCGTAGAGGGCCCGGACTTTTCCGGGGTAGATACCCGCGACGAAGGAATCCCCGACCCGCAGGGTGCCGCGCTCCACGATGACCGTGGAGACGATACCCCGCCCATGGTCGATCTTGGACTCCAGGACCTTGCCCTCCGCGCGGCAGCCGTAGTTGGCCGTGAGTTCCAACACCTCGGCCTGCAGGAGTATCGCGTCCAGGAGTTCCGATATGCCCTGCTTCTTGAGGGCGCTGATCTGGCAGAAGATGGTGGTTCCGCCCCAATCCTCGGCCACAAGGCCTCTCTCGGAAAGCTGGGTCTTGACCCGTTCGGGGTTGGCGTCGGGCAGGTCTATCTTGTTGACCGCGACGATGATGGGCACCCCGGCGGCTTTCGCATGGTCCAGGGCTTCCAGGGTTTGGGGCATGACGCCCTCGGTGGCCGCCACGACCAGGACCACGATGTCCGTGACCTGGGATCCCCGGGCGCGCATCATCGTGAAGGCTTCGTGTCCCGGAGTGTCCAGGAAGGTGATCTTCCCCTTGCCCGTGTCCACCTGGTAGGCGCCTATGTGCTGGGTGATGCCGCCGAATTCCCCGGCCACGACGTCGGTCTTCCGGATCGCGTCCAGGAGCTTAGTCTTGCCGTGGTCGACGTGTCCCATAACCGTAACGATGGGGGGCCTATGGGCCAGGTCCTCGGGATTGTCCTTCTGTTTTTCGATGACCGTCTCGTCGTACAGGGAAACCACCCGCACTTCGCATCCGTATTCTCCCGCCAGGATGGTCGCGGTGTCGGAGTCGATCTGCTGGTTGATGGTGGCCATGAACCCCAGCTTCATAAGCTTTGCGATCAGTTCGCTGGGCTTCAGGTTCATCTTGCGGGCGAGCTCCGATACGGAGATCGTCTCCAGAATGTCTATCTTGGTCGGGATTGGATTGGCGACGGCTCCCTGCTTCTTCTTGGACAGGTTGAGCTTCTGTGAAAATTCCTCTTCCCGGTCCTTTTTATTGTACGTGGGTTTCTTGGACTTGATGAAGCGCTTGGGGCCCTGGGGCCTCTTGTCGAGACCCGGCGCGGGACCAGTTCCGGGACCGCGCCCCGGGCCGCCCGGACCTCTGCCGGGACCGCCCTGGTAGCCCCCCGGGCGCCCCTGGTATCCGCCGGGGCGGCCTTGATACCCGCCGGTACCCTGACCCGGACCTCCCTGATAGCCGCCGGGACGACCCTGGTAGCCCCCCGGACGTCCCTGGTATCCGCCGGGCTGTCCCTGGTATCCGCCGGATCCCTGGCCCGGACCTCCCTGATACCCGCCGGGGCGACCCTGGTAGCCCCCCGGGCGACCCTG
>JBGSPT010000155.1:0-4011 GCA_041738475.1 Treponematales bacterium | reverse complement strand
CCTCCGCCGTGGAACTGGCCCATCTCGTCGTGGACCGCCGTTCCCGGCCGGGCCGCGGGCACGTAGCGGCGGTCGCCCTCGGTCTTGATCCGGACCAGGAAGAACCTAGTCGCGATGGACCTGCGTATGTCGTCCACCATCTTCTCGAAGATCTCGAAGCCCTCGATCTTGTACTCCAGGAGGGGGTTCTTCTGGGCGTAGTGCCGCAGGTAGACGGCCTCCCGGAGGGCCTCCATGTTCTCCAGGTGGTCCAGCCATTTCTGGTCGATGGCCTGAAGATACTGGAACCGGATGAAGTGGTTGAGGTTCGCATTTCCGGCGTAGGCGCGCTTGGCCTCGAAGTCCGACCGCAGGGACTCCAGGATCAGGTCCTTGAGCCGTTCCGGCTCCCGGGACGGGGGAGGGGAGGGAAGCTGGAAGTTGAAGGACTCCCGAAGACCCGTCTGGAGTTCCGTCCAGGCCTTGCCGTCGTCGGATCGGCGGGACTCTCCGTAGGCCGCCAGAAGCTCGTCCGAGATGTCCTGGGCGGCCGCGAAGACCCGTTCCGTAAGGTCCTCCTCCGCCAGGATCGCGTCCCGCTGGGTGTAGATGAATCCGCGCTGCTGGTTGAGCACGTCGTCGTACTCCAGGAGGTGCTTGCGGATCTCGAAGTTACGCTCCTCCACCCGGCGCTGGGCCTTCTCGATGGTCCGGTTCAGCAGGGGGTGGTAGATGGGCTCCCCCTCCTTCATCCCGACCTTCATCATGAGGCTCTTGAAGCCCTCGCCGCCGAAGAGGCGCATGAGGTCGTCGTCCAGGGAGATGAAGAAGCCCGAGCGGCCCGGGTCCCCCTGGCGGCCCGAACGCCCGCGCAGCTGGTTGTCGATGCGCCGGCTCTCGTGGCGTTCCGTGCCCAGGACGAAAAGACCTCCGGCGGACCGCACCTCCTCGTAGTCCCTGCGCCAGGCTTCGAACTCCTCGGCCAGGATCTTGCGCCAGACGTCCTCGGTAGCCTCGGTCCCCGCGCGCCTGCGGGCCCGGAATTCGGGATTTCCCCCCAGCTTGATGTCCGTGCCGCGGCCGGCCATGTTGGTGGCGATGGTCACCGCGCCCTTGGCCCCGGCCTCGGCGATGATGAGGGCTTCCCGGGCGTGGTTCTTGGCGTTCAGGACCTCGTGGCGGATTCCGCGTTTGGTCAGCTGGGCGGAGAGCTTCTCGGACTTGTCGATGCTGACCGTTCCCACCAGGACAGGCTGGCCCCGCTGGTGGGCGTCGGCGATCTCGTCGCAGATGGCGTCGAACTTCTCCGGCTCGTTTAGGAACATGAGGTCGTCCTCGTCGTTCCGGACCACGGGCTTGTTCGTGGGGATGACGACCACGTCCAGGTTGTAGATCTTGGAGAACTCCGGGGCCTCGGTGTCCGCGGTTCCCGTCATGCCGCAGATCTTGCCGTACATGCGGAAGAAGTTCTGGAAGGTGATGGTGGCCAGGGTCCGGTTGCGCCGGGCGACCTTGATCCGCTCCTTGGCCTCGATGGCCTCGTGGAGGCCGTCGGAGTACCGGCGGCCGTGGAGGATGCGGCCTGTGAACTCGTCCACGATCTGGATCTGCCCTTCCGCCACCACGTACTCCACGTCGACGTGGAACAGGGTATGGGCCCGCACCGCCTGGGTGAAGTAGTGGACGAACTCGAAGTTGCCCTCCTCGAAGAGGGAGCCCTTGATGAGCCCCCGCTTCTGGAGCAGGTCCTCGATCTTGTCCAGACCCTGGGGTGTGAAGGAGACGCGCTTGGACTTCTCGTCGATCTTGTAGTCCCCCTCCAGGAGCTCGCCCTCCTCCTCCCGGGGGTACTCGCCGGTCTCGGGGTCCTTCTTGACCTCCGAAAGCTGGCCCACGAAGCGGTTCACCTCGTTGAACTTGACGGTGTCGTCCTCCGCGGGACCCGAGATGATCAGGGGCGTCCGGGCCTCGTCGATGAGGATGGAGTCGATCTCGTCGATAACGCAGTAGTTGTGGCCCCGCTGGACCCGGCCGTCCGGGGTCCAGACCATGTTGTCCCGGAGGTAGTCGAAGCCGAATTCGTTGTTCGTCCCGTAGGTGATGTCCTTGGCGTAGGCGGCCTTGCGGGCGTCGTTGTCCATCCGGGACAGGATGGCCCCAACGGAGACTCCCAGGTAGTCGTAGACCGGGCCCATCCACGCCGCGTCGCGCTCGGCCAGGTAGTCGTTGACCGTTACCACGTGGACGCCCTTGCCGGACAGGGCGTTCAGGTACACGGCGCCCACGGAGGCCAGGGTCTTGCCTTCGCCGGTCTTCATTTCCACGATCTTGCCCTGGTGCAGGACGATGGCGCCCAGGATCTGCACGTCGTAGGGCCTCTCTCCGAGCACCCTGCGGGCCGCCTCCCGGGCCAATGCGAAGGCCTCGGGCAGCAGGTCGTCCAGGCTCTGTCCCTCCCGGTGACGACGCTTGAGGTCCTCGGTGGCGGTCTTGAAGCCTTGGGCGTCCAGACAGACCGCCCAGGTCTCCTTGGCGTTTACGGCGTGGAGCAGGGGAAGGAGGGCCTTTATATCGCGCTCGTGCTTGGAACCTACGAGGGCCGTCAAGGGATTGAATGCCATGGAGTTACTGTATCCTCCCGGCGCGGAAGCGGTCAAGAACGGGCCCCCGGTGCTTGACGGAGTACCCGCGTTGATCCACTCTAGACGGGATGAATACCGCCAAGTTTCCGCGCGCTGCGGCGCTCGCCGCGGCTGCGGCGCTGACCGTCTCCGTCCTGGGGTCCTGCTTCCGGCTTCCGGAAACCGTGCGGGAGGTGAAGCGGGAGGCCCTCTTCTCCCTCGGCTACGGCACCATGGAGGACCAGCTGGACCTTTTCCGTGTCGAGGGCATGGCCCCGCCCGCCAAGACCCGCATCGCCATGCAGGACGGGATCTTCTTCCTGGCCAACGGGAACGGGGCCAAGGTGCTTACCCTCTCCTCCTTCGGGGACCTTTTGTCCATGGTGTACAACCCCGAACGGAATCCGCCGCCGGTGGTGCTTTCCCAGTCCGAATCCCAGGCTTCGGGGAGGACCGCCCGGCCGTATCCATTCCTGTCCCCCGGGGAGATCGCCGTGGATTCCCGGAAGCACGTGTACGTCGAGGACCGGCTTCCCCCGGACCGCAGGGCCTTCGACGCGGCCGCCAGCACCTCCCTGGAGTACGTTGTGCTCCGGTTCTCGACGGAGGGCAAGTTCATAGATTTTCTGGGCCAGGAAGGCATCGGGGGCACCCCCTTTCCGGTCATCACGGGGGTCCACGTCACGGCCCAGGACGACTGCGTGGTCCTCTGCCTGAACCGGGAAGCCTGGCTGGTCTACTGGTTCGATTCCAGGGGCATCCTGAAATCCACGGTCCGGATCCGCCGGGATTCCCTGCCCCTCCCGGACGACCGGAACCTGGTTCCCTCCCTGGAGCGCATCTACCCGGATCCCGACGGAGACGGCATCTATCTCAAGGTGGATTACTATTCCGAATCCATAGATCCCGCCACCAAGACCCGGTCCGGCATCGTGTACGACCGGGCCTTCGTGTACAGGATGGACCCCCGGACCGCGGCCTATACGGATCGATACGAGATCCTGCCCTTCGAACCCGCCCGGGGCCGGGGGGATGCCGAATTCGCGCCCCGGATCTGGGAATTCCTGGGAGCCGCCCGGGGCAGGAACCTTTTCTTCACCACCACCGACGAGGAGGGGAAGACCTTCATCTCCGTGTACAACGGTTCCGCGAAGGCCATGAAACGATACTCCATCGTGATCGAGCCCGAGGAGCTCCAGTACACGACCCTCTACCTGTCACCGGGCGGCATCCTGTGCGCCCTGATGGGAACCCGCTTCGAAGCCCGGGTGGTGTGGTGGAGATTCGACAGGATCCTGCCGGGAGGTTCCCTCTGAAACCCCTGGTCGCGGCGGCCGAGGCGGCGGCCCTGGACGCCAGGACCCGCGACGAGGCGGGTGTTCCCGAGGCCGCCCTGATGGAAAACGCCGCG
>JBGSPT010000153.1:0-5843 GCA_041738475.1 Treponematales bacterium | reverse complement strand
CTCGGCCACGGCGCACAGGAGGTTCCCGGGCCCCCCGGCCCGGACGACCGCCCCGCCGAGCATCTCGATCAGGAGGCGGGAGACGCCCTTGGCGCCGGGGTGCACGTTGAACACCACGGAGTTGCCCGCGGCGACCATCCCGATGGCGTTGCTCGCGATCGAGGATATGGGATTCGTCACCGGTGTGATCGCCCCGATCACCCCGTAGGGGGCCAGCTCCGTGAGGGTGAGGCCGTGCTCGTCCGTGACCACCCGGGACTGTAGGTCCTCGACCCCCGGGGTTCGGAGTGCGGCCAGCTCGTTCTTGACCGTCTTGTCCCGGACGTTGCCCAGGCCCGTCTCCGCGACCGCCGCCTGGCTCAGGGCCTCGTTGGCCTCCAGGACGGTCTTGCGGATCGCGTCGATCACGGCCCGCCGCGTATCCAGGGGCAGCCGGACGAGCTCCCGCTGGGCCGCCTGGGCCGCCTGGACGGCGGAATCCATGTCCGGAAAGATCCCCGGCCCCCGGGCCGCCGCCGGACCCCCGCCCTTCGTCCCCGAGGACAGGAGGGCGGCTATTTCCGGGGATCGCAGGATCTCCTCGACCACCCGACGAACATCCTCCGCGCCGTACGCCATCTATTGCCCCCGTTCCGACTCGTTCCAGAGCGTAGTGCCGCCGGAATCCACCGCGTCCACGATGCCCACCGCCAGAGTGTCCATGGGAGCGTTCTCCGTCCGGTAGGTCCAGCGGCAGGAACTGCCCTGGGTCAGCATAACCAGCTGGCCCCGCTGGGCCCCCACCATGTCCAGGGCCACCAGGTAGTCCCCCCGCCCGGAGCCCTCGGGTCCGCAGTCCTCCACCAGGAGATACCGCGGCCCGTCGAGCCCGTCGGACCGCCGGGAGGCGACTACGGTTCCCCGGACCCTCGCCAGGGTCATTCGGGCCGGGCCTTCTCGTAGGTGTACGAGCCGTCCTTCTCGATCGCGTCCACCACAGCGATCACCGTCGCGTCCGTAGGGCGGCCCTTGGTCGCCTCCGTGAGGCGGGCGCTGGAGCCGGTGACGTAGAACACTACCTCCCCGGCGTTGGCCCCGACGGAGTCGATGGCGACCACGAAGTCGCCCTTTCCCGCCAGGCTTACCGGATCGATCTTTTCGAGGAGAAGCAGCGTAAGCCCCTCCATGGAGGGGCTCTTGTGGGTGGAGACGACGGTCCCCCGGACCCGGGCGATCAGCATGGGAGCGTCCCTATTTCCGCGGAGGCGCCGGCTTCCTGCCCAGGGGCAGGGCCGTCTCCACGGACTCGTGGGGCCGGGGGATCACATGGGTCGAGATGACCTCCCCGACCTTTTCCGCGGACCGGGCCCCGGCGTCGACGGCAGCCCGGCAGGCGGCGACGTCCCCTCGCACGATGGCGGTCGCGTACCCGCCTCCGATCTTCTCGTACCCGATCAGGTCGACCTTCGCGGCCTTGACCATCGCGTCCGCCGCCTCCACCATCGCCGCGAATCCCCGCGTCTCGATCATGCCGAGCGCGTCGTTCGTAGTATCCGCCATATCCGCTCCTTAAAGAGGCGTCCCCCCGGGGAACGCCTAGATCCTCTGGGTTCCGGCCCCGATCGTCCGGCCGGTCAGGCCCTGAAGGCGGGCCTCCACGGTCTTCCGGGCCTCGATCACCTCGGCCTCGTCCCCGGCTATGTACACGCGCCCGAAGGCCCCGAAGCCCAGCACCTCCACGATGTTCACCCGGGCGGTCTTTTCGGCCTCGTTGGCCGCGTAGTACGCGTACCCCGCCGGCTCCACCTCCAGCACGTACAGGGTGTCCCCCCGGAGTACCATGTTCCCGTGGCGGACCTTGTTGATCAGCTGGGCATGGTGGTCCGAGACGTTCTTGATCAGCTGGCTGGTAAGGACCCGGGGTTTTAGCCGGTCCTCCTCCTTGAGGCCGAGCTCCCGCAGGACGGCCTCCCCGGCGGTGCGGGCGTCGCCCTGGCGGTCGGAATGGACCTCCAGAAGGCCGTAGGCGCGTTCCACGATCTGGAGCCCCGGTGTAACGTTGGTCGCCTTGAGGGCGATGTCCGTGAGGCGGTTGATCTCGATGCCCGGGGCGATCTCGACGATGCAGCAGGCCTGGAACCCGACCGGGTAGTAGCCCTTGCTGACGGTGGCGATGAAGGAGGCGTTCTGGAGCTGGAGGGAGTCCAGGAACACGTAGGTCCGGAGGTCGATGTTCATGGCTCAGTCTCCCTTCCGGCCCAGGGGGAGGGCCCCGTCCACGGAGTCATGGGGCCTGGGGATCACGTGGGTCGAGACGACCTCCCCGACCTTCTCCGCGGAGCGGACCCCGGCATCCACGGCGGCCCGGCAGGCCGCGACGTCCCCGCGGACGATGACCGTCACGTACCCCCCGCCGAGCTTTTCGTATCCCACCAGGTCTACCTTCGCGGCCTTGACCATCGTGTCGGCGGCCTCCACCATGGCCGCGAATCCTTTCGTCTCGATCATGCCGAGAGCGTCGTTCGTCGATCCAGACATACACCCTCCTGGTGCGCCGCGGCGGCCCGGGGCGCAGGTGCCGCCCTCGGGGAAACCCGGCCGACTTGACCCCAAGTATAGAGCATGGAATGTTACAGGTCAAGCAAAAGCATGGATTTTATGGTATTGTTTGAACAATCCATGGTATACTTTTACCATCCGAACGCAAGGCCACTTCCGCCCAAACCGGGCCGGACCCCCGGCATCCCGAAGCGGACAAGCCATTTATGGAGACAGGGCATGACGAAGAGCGAGCGCTGGAACGCGATCATGAGGCGGCTGGGCTTCGAGACGGCGGCTAGCATCCTGGAGCTCTCCCGGGACCTCGACGTGTCCCCCATGACCGTGCGCAGGGACCTGGCCGCCCTGGCCCGGGAGGGAAAGGTCCGGGTCCTGTACGGCGGCGCCATGCTCCATCCGGACCTGGCCCGTCGGGAGAACGAGACCTACTACTCCCTGAACGCCGCGGGGGCCGAGCACGCGGAGGAAAAGAGAAGGATCGGGAAGGCCGCCGCGTCCCTCGCGGAACCCGGGGACGGCCTCATCGTCGACTGCGGCTCCACGACGGAATACGTGGCCCGGTACCTGTCCGAGGAGGCCGAGTACACCGTCCTGTGCTACTCCCTGAACGTCGTGTCCGAGCTCGTCCGTCGGAGGAACTGCCGCACCCTCTTCTCGGGGGGGGAGTTCCACGAGAACACCCTGATGTTCGAAAGCCCCGAGGGCCTGGAGGCCATCCGGCATTTCCGCGCCAGCAAGGCCTTCCTCTCCGCCTCCGGGGTGGACGCGAAATTCGGGGTCACCTGCAGCAACGCCTACGAGCGGGAGACCAAGAAGGCCGTGATCCAGTCCTCCCTGAGGAAGATCCTGGTCGTGGATTCCTCGAAGTTCGGGGCCGTCCGCCCGGCCTACTTCGCGGACTTGGCGGATTTCGACGAGATCGTAACGGATCCGGGGATTCCGGAGGAGTACCGGAGGATCGTCGAGGAACGGAGCATCCGCCTGACCATCGTCTGAATATCGCCTATTCGGGGAGTTCGGACACTATGGCGACTGCGCCGGGCCGCGGGCCCTGCGGCAACGAAGCCCGTCGGGCTTCGTCGAATCCCATGAATCCTACTCCGGCAGTTCGGATACAATGGCGACACTGGAACTGGCTCCGATCCGGTCCGCGCCGGCTTCGAGGAGCTGGAGGGCGTCGTGGCAGGTGCGGATGCCGCCGGAGGCCTTGATGCGGAGATCCCGACCTCCGATGGCGTTCCGGAGGAGCCGGATGTCCTCCACGCTCGCGCCCCCGGTCCCGAAGCCCGTGCTCGTCTGGACGTACCGGGCGCCGGCCTGGATCGCCGCCTCGCAGGCGAGGGCCTTCTCGGATTCGCCAAGGTAGCAGGTTTCCAGGATAACCTTTACCGAGGCCGGACCGGATGCCTGGACGACACCCCGGATGTCCTCCTCCACCGCCTTCCAGTCCCCGGATTTGGCGGCGCCGAGGTTGATCACCATGTCGATCTCCCCGGCTCCCGAGCGGACGGCAAGCCGGGCCTCCTCCGCCTTGGATTCCGGATCGCTCGCCCCCAGGGGAAAGCCGATCACGGAGCAGACGATGATGCCGCTGCCCGCGAGCTTGCTTTGGCAATAGCGGATCCAGCAGGGGTTCACGCAAACCCCTAAGAACCCGAACGCCCGGGCTTCGGAGCAGTGCTCCTCCAGCATGCGTTCCGTGCCGAACGCCTTGAGGAGGCTGTGATCGATCGCCTTGGCCAGCTCGGCCCGGGTCCACTTCTTCGTGGGAGGCTCCTTTCGGTGGACGGTGAACAGTGGACGGTAAACGGAAATGATTCAAGAATGCGGTTGCCGGCCACGCCTCAGCGTTGGATGCGTCCGCGATCTTGATCCACTTCCGTCCACCGCTTACCGTCCACAGTTCACCGTCATATCTCGAACCGTCTCGCCAGGTATTCCCGTCGGGAAGCGACGAGTTCCCGTAGCTCCTCCAGCATTCGTTTGTCCCCGGACTGAGCGATCGGGAAGATCAGGGCCTCCGTCTCGTCGGTGTACCGCTTGATGAACCGTTCGTCCGTCACGTACCCGAGGGCGATCATGTTGCTGATCCTGTCCGCGCACTTGAGCACCTTGGCGCGCTTAGACCCGAACCGCTGGATCCGCTCCAGGAATTGCTGCTTGGTCTCGATGGGACGGCGGGTCACCTCCAGGACCAGCTTGTAGACCTCGGCGCTCTCCTCGTCGATGGACAGGATGGAGTCCCGGTCGAAGTCCGGCACGTCCTCCAGGAGGTCGTGGATCACCGAGGCCTTGAGCAGGACCGAGTCGATGTACCCGTAGTCCATAAGAATGCCGAAGGTGTCGATCTGGTGGCGGAACATGTTGCCCCCGCTCCGCCTCCGCTTGCCCACCAGGGTGGTGGCCAGCTGGATGTACGGCGCGAGGTGCATCTCCTTGAGGCGGATCATCGCCTCGGAGCCCATGAGGCCCTCGTCCTCCAGGTCATGGACGTAGGGGGCCAGGGGTCCGGGGTCGAAGCCCCCGGTCGGAGTGGATTTTAAGGCTGCGGATTCCTCCGGGACGGCGAAGACCTTGGGATCCTCCCCCTCCCGGGGCGCTATATTCATCCGAGCTCCTTCACGTACTGCTCAAGCTTGGCCGCCCGGCGTTCCGCCTCGGCCAGTTTTTCCCTCTCTTTATCTACGACCTCGCGAGGCGCGGACTTGAGGAAGGATTCGTTGGCGAGCTTGGCACGGACCCGGTCGGCGAAAGCCCGTTCCTTTTCCGCCTCCTTGCGGAACTTCTGGGCCAGGGCGGCCCCGTCCACCGCGTCCTTCACCTTGGCGTAGGCCTCGAAGCCGCGGCCCACCAGGGCCAGGGACCCCTCGGGCTTGGCGCTCACGACCTCGGGATCCGGCCCGTTCACCAGGAGGGCCGCCAGGGGGGCCCAGCCTGGGAAGGACCCGGCAGCGTCCGCTCCGGTCTCGAAGCGGACGGCGGTCGCGACCGCCTTCTGAGGCTCGATCCCGAACTCGCTGCGCAGGTTCCGCACCAGGCGTACAAATTCAACGACCGTCTCGAACTCCGCGGCCAGGACGGGATCCCGGCGGGACGCGTCCGCCTCGGGGTACCTCTGGACGATGAGGTCCCCCCGCCGGTTCGGGAGCATCCGGTAGATCTCCTCGGTCACGAAGGGAAGGAAGGGATGGAGGAGCCGGAGGCTCTCCTCCAGGACGTCCAGTATGGCCGTGGCCGCCCGGTTCTTCTCCGCCTCGTCCCCGGAGCGGAAGGAGAGTTTAGTCCCCTCGATGTACCAGTCGCAG
>JBGSPT010000132.1:0-3917 GCA_041738475.1 Treponematales bacterium | reverse complement strand
GGCCGGGATCCCGGCCGGTTATCACGAAGGCCCGGGTTCCCAGGGCGGCGGCCCGCTTTCCCAGTTCCCGGACGGCGCCTTCCCCGAAGAGGATCTCCCCGGGCCCCGAGAACCCCCAGGTCACCGGAGGTCCCGCTCCGGGACGTAGACCCCGTCGAAGATCTCCCGGGTCCGCTCCCCGGCCATGAGGGGCTCGGCGGTCTCCTTCCACCGGAGGTAGTGGACGGTTTCCTTATGCCGGGCGGGGGCTTCCTGGTCCCGGTAGGCCTCCACCAGCAGGAATCGGGAGGGATCCTCCGCGTCCCGGAGTACGTCGAACCGGGCCACTCCGGGTTCCCGGTTGGAGGCCCGGGCGTTCTCCAGGGTGGCGGCCAGGAAGGCTTCCTCGGTCCCGGGCTTGACCTGTACACGGACCAGCACGACCTTCATGGTCTCTCCCTTCGGCCCTGTGTCAGCGGGCCGGCTTTTCGATTTTTTCCCGGAAAAACGATTCCAGGACCCCGCGGTATCCAGGATCTTCCCAGGCGTACCTAAGCAGGGCATCCAGGAAGCCCGCGGGGTCCCCGGTGTCCAGGCGGGTGCCGGTGACCGGGGCCCAGGCGACCTTTCCCGAGGCGATGAGCCTGTCCAGGGCGTAGGCGTGGTAGTACTCCCCGCCCGTATGCCCGGCCCAGCCCTCCGCGAGGATCTCGAAGAATTCCGGGGTGTACAGGTACCGGCCCAGGGAGATCTCCCGGCTGGGCTCGGTCCCCGGGGCGGGCTTTTCCACGAATCCCCGGACGTGGACCCCGTCCGGGGCGGGGTCGATGACCCCGTAGCGGGACACGTCCCCGGGCTCGTGGAGTCCCGAGAGCACGGAGCACCCCGTTCTCTCGTACACGTCCATGAGCTGCCGGGCCAGGGGGGGCTCGCCGAAGTGGAGGTCGTCGGGATAGGCCACCACGCAGGGCTCCCCGCCCAGCCAGGGGGCGGCCTGGAGCAGGGCGTGCCCCGTGCCCCTCATCTCGGGCTGACGCACGAAGGAGACGTTGACCGCGGGCGGGGCGATCCGCTCGAGCTTGCCCGCCGCGCCTTCGGCCTTGAACACGGATTCCAGCTCCGGATCCCTGTCGAAGTAGTCCTCCAGGGCCTTCTTGCGCCGGCTCGTGAGGATCAGGATGTCCCGGATCCCCGAGGCCGCGAACTCCTCCACCACGAAGGCGATGCTCGGCTTCGTGAGGAGGGGGAGCATCTCCTTGGGGACCGTCTTGGTGACCGGCAGGAAACGGGTGCCGTACCCCGCCGCTACGATGACGCCTTTCATGCCGGGAATGGTAGCCCAGGGGGCGGCCCCTGTCCAGGAGGCCGAGGCGCCGGAGCAGCCGGGTGGGCCCGCGGTTTCAGACGATTCCCGTTCGAGTTGACTTGCCCGATGATGCATCCATACTTGAGGTATCATGCCCGCGGCCGGATTAACGGGAAAGACCATTCTCCTCGTGGAGGACGAAGCCCTCATAGCCCTGGCGGAGCGGAGGACCCTGGAGAGGTACGGATTCCGTGTCCGGACCGCCGCGGACGGGGCCGGGGCCGTCGAGGCGGCCTCTTCGCCGGACGTCGACCTGGTCCTCATGGACATCAACCTGGGGACGGGCATAGACGGCACCGAGGCGGCCAAGCGGATCCTCGCGGCCCGGGATGTCCCCCTGATCTTCCTTTCCTCCCACACCGAGAGGGAGGTGGTGGAGCGGACCGAGGGGATCACCTCCTACGGCTACGTGGTCAAGAATTCCGACGAGAATGTCCTTGTGGCGTCCATCAAGATGGCGTTCCGGCTCTTCGAGGCCAAGGTGCAGGCCCGGGCCAAGGAGGAGCGCATCACCCTGCTGGGCCGGCTCCTGGACGCCGCCCCGGACTCCATCACGATCCACGACAGGAAAGGCGGTTTCCTCTACGCGAACCGCAGGACTTTCGCCCTCCACCGATACTCCGAGGACGAGTTCATGGCCCTCAACCTTCACGACCTGGACGTACCGGAGAGCGAGGCCCTCATCGAAGAACGCGTCCGGAGGATCCAGGAAACAGGGGAGGCTACCTTCGAAGTGACCCACCGACGAAAGGACGGCTCGATCCTTCCCTTGGAGGTGACGGTCCAGGCCGCGGACTGGGGCGGCCGTTTCGCGATGCTCAGCATAGCCCGGGACATCACGGAACGGGTTAGGGCGGACAAGGAGATACGCCGGAACGAGGCCCGTCTGGCCAGCCTCCTTAGGATCAACCAGTATCCGGCCCGGGATATCCAGGACCTCCTGGACTACGCCCTGGACGAGGTAATCCTGCTGACCGAAAGCCGGATCGGATACATATATCTGTACGACGAGGACCGGAAGCTGTTCACCCTGAACACCTGGTCCAAGGAAGTCCTGCGGCAGTGTACGGTCCAGGAAAAGCAGACCGTGTACGAGCTCGACAAGACCGGGATCTGGGGGGAGGCCGTCCGGCAGAGGAAGCCCATACTCGTCAACGACTTCCCCGCCCCGAACCCCCTGAAAAAGGGCATCCCCGAGGGGCACGCTCCCCTGCGCCGCTTCCTGACCGTGCCCGTCTTCGACGAGGGCCGGATCATCGCCGTGGCGGGGGTGGCGAACAAGGAGGCGGAGTACGACGAGTCGGACGTCCGCCAGCTGACCTTGATGATGGATGCCGTCTGGAAGACCGTACGGCGGCGCCGGGTCGAGGACGCCCTGGAGCGCCAGCTCCGAGAGAAGGAGACCCTGCTCCGGGAGGTCCACCACCGGATCAAGAACAACCTCGCGTCCATCGGGGGGGTCCTCCGCCTTCAGCTGGATTCCGTGCCCGACGGCGCCGCCCGCACCGCCGTACTGGACGCCGCGGGTCGGGTGGAGAGCATGCGTGTGGTCTACGACAAGCTCCTGGTGAGCGGGGAATACCGGGAGGTCTCCGTCCGGGAGTACCTGGAGGGCCTTCTGGCGGCCATCCTGGACCTGTTCCCGGATTCCGGGAGGATCCGGATCGAACCGGACATCCAGGAGTTCGAGCTCGGGGTAAGGACCGTCTTCCCCCTGGGTACCATCGTCAACGAGCTTATCACGAATTCCATGAAACACGCCTTCGAGGGACGCGAGCGGGGCAGCTTGGGGATCCGGGTCGCACGGGAGGGGGACGAGGTCACCCTGGAGGTCCGGGACGACGGCCGGGGCCTGCCCGAAGGGTTCGATCCGGAATCCTCCCCGGGCTTCGGCCTCCAGCTGGTCCGGATGCTCGCGGAGCAGCTCAACGGGGGCTTCACGCTCCGGGGCGGCCGGGGAACGACCGGGATCGTCCGGTTCCGGGCTTGAGCGGGCCGGCCCGGTACGGGATCGTCCGGCTAGTTCCAGGCCAGGGAGAACTCCACCGGCTTTTCCAGCACCAGAATGTCCATCAGCCCCAGGACCGCGGTGAAGGTCCGGTCCGAGACCGCGCCTCCGGCATGTCGGAGCACGGAGCCGGGGGCCCGGACCTGGACGCGGATCTCCGCGGATTCCAGTTCCTTCAGGGCAGCCGTGCCCAGGAGGGCCTGGAGCATCTCGCGGTACTCGCCGGCGGTCACGGGATAGGGATCCAGGGCAGGGGGCGAGAGGGCCTCCAGGATATAGGGATCCAGGCCCGGGAAGAGCAGGGGCAGGTATCGGGCGTTGTCCCGGGAAAGGCGGAAGGCCAGGGAGCTGACTCCCGCCTTCGATTCCACCCGCAGGATGCCCGCTTCGGCCAGTTCGGGGTCCGCCGCAAGATCCGCCAGGCTCCGGAAGGAGAAGCTGCCAAGGAAGCGGTTCGGGGAGGGGGTTTCCGCGTATACCGCGGCCAAACCCCGCAGGGCAGTCTCCCGCCGGACCGCCCCGGAGTCGAAAAGGGGCGCGGCCGCGGCCGCGCCCCTTTTCGAC
>JBGSPT010000130.1:0-4327 GCA_041738475.1 Treponematales bacterium | reverse complement strand
GGCCGGGATCGACGCGGTCGCCATACGGCTCCTGGCATACCTCCTGCCCGTGGGAGTCCTGCCCGCCATGTCGGACCGGCTGGCCGAATTGGAGGGCGCGTCCGTCCGGGACCGGGTGATGGCGGGCGTCGAGGTCCCCCCGACGGGAGCTCCCCCGGAAACCTATCCCGCCGCGACGGCGGCCTTCCTGCGGGCTCTCGAGACGGAGCTGGGCGCGGAGAAGGCCCGCAGGGTCCTCTGTTGGAACGTCCACGGAATCCCCGCCGCCGCCTTCGCCGCGGAGCGGGAAGCCTTCCTCGCCTCCGCCTCCCTGGAGGCCTGGCTGGCCGCCTTCCACGGCCGAAAGGTCCGGGAGCTGGCACGCCATGCCGAGGACGGGACCCTCTGGTTCGAGCAAAGGATAACCCCCGCGGTGGTGGACTTCGTCCGGGGGAACCAGGAACTCCTGTCCGCGGTGTCCGACGGCCGCCACCTCTGGGCCACTAAGATCCCCTACGACCCCGACCGCTTCCTGGCGTCGAAAGATCCCCTGGAAAAACGCCGCCTGGCCTGCCACTGTCCCCTGGCGGCCTCGTCCATCACGGAAACCGGGGCGGGGGTCCCGGCGGCCTGGTGCGCCTGCTCGGCGGGGTACGAGAAGTTCCTCTTCGACACGGTCTTCGGCGAGGAGACCGAGGCGGTGGTGACCGAGTCCGTCCTGGCCGGGGATCCCCGGTGCCGCTTCAAGATCCGGATTCCCGACTCCGTGCTCGAACGGTTCCGCGTCTCGGGCCCCCACGGGAAAGCCCCGCGTTCCGGAGGCGCCTCATGAGGCCGATCCGAACCCCGGAAGCCGCCTGCCGTTCCCGGATCGCGGCTCTGACCCTGCTGGCCGCGGCGGCGGGCGTCCTCGGCGCCCAGACTTCGGAGCCTTGGAAAACTCCCGACGCCCGGAACCTCGTGGATGCCGTGGAATCCGCGATGATCCCCGTGGACCCCGGGGTCTTCGTCATGGGCAGCGACCGGGGACTTCCGGACTCCCGCCCGGCCCATTCGGTGGCCCTTACCCGGCCCCTCCGGATCCTCCGGCACGAGGTGACCTTCCAGGAGTACGACGCCTACTGCGCCCTTGCCGGGGCACGGAGCCCCAAGGACAACGGCTGGGGCCGGGGCCGGCGGCCGGTCATCGACGTCTCCTACTCCGACGCGGTCCGGTTCTGCAACTTCCTGAGCCGGGCGGCGGGAAGGACCCCCTGCTACGACGAGGAGGGCAGGACCTTCGACCCCGCCGCGGACGGCTACCGCCTGCCCACGGAAGCCGAGTGGGAGTACGCCGCCCGGGGCGGCTCCCGGAGCCGGGGCTTCCGTCTTTCGGGTTCCGACGACCCCTCTGAGGTCGCGGTCTTCGGGGACGCCCCGAGTCCGGCTCCCGTGGAATCCAAGAAACCCAACGAGCTGGGCATCTTCGATATGAGCGGGAACGTCTGGGAATGGTGCCAGGACTGGTACGCCGCCGCCTGGTACTCGAAGGCCCCCGCGGGCTCCCTGGACGGAAGCTCCCCCTGGGCGGATCCCGTCGGGCCCGGGGTGGCGGAGGCGGACCGGTCCTACGGGGTGAAGCGGGTGCGGAGGGGCGGCAACTATCACGAGAGCGCCGACTCCGCGGCGGTCTATTTCCGAAGCCGGGACCTGCCCAAGCAGGCGGACCCGGGCATGGGTTTCCGCATAGTCCGCAACGGCCCGTAAAGGAGGAATTCGATGAACGCGGTACCCAATTGTCCGATCAGGAGCGGCCGCCCTTCCCGGAGCGCGGCGGCTCGGCCCGGTTCCGCGGCCGCCTTGACCCTGATGCTCCTTCTGGCCGCAGGCTGCGCCACCGCCGGCAAACCGACGGCTTCGGCGCCGGAACCGAAAAAAACCCTCTACCCCTGGACCGCCCTGATCGTCGTGGACGTCCAACGGGGCATCTTTCCCCTGCACCGGGAGGCGACCTTCCTGGCTGCGGTCCGGACCCTGGTGGACCGGGCGAACGAGGCGGGGGTACCGGTGATCTACGTCTACCACAGCGAGGGCGGCGCCTTCACGCCGGGGAAGAGCACCTGGCTGCTGCACTCCTCCCTGACGCCCCCGGAAGGGGCGGAGCAGGTCCGGAAATTCCTGCCGGATTCCTTCTCGGGCACCGAATTGGAGGCCCTCCTGGACGCCCGTCGCGTCGGCCGGGTGGTGATCTGCGGCCTGGGATCCACGGCCTGCGTCAGCGCCACCCTTTGGGGAGCCTACGGCCGTGGCTATGACCTGGTCCTCCCCTCGGACGCCCACTCCATGCCCCTGACCGGATCCAGCCTGGAAGCCCTCGAACGGTTCAACGAGCTCTGGAAGGGCAACGGGGCGGAGGTCATCCCCGCCGCGGAGGTGGATTTCTAGAAGACCGCGGGATCCTGACCTTCGCCCGGATCGGAGGCCGGATTCCAGGCACGCGGATTTGACAGGCCGCAGGGTAAGCGCAAGACTCTAGGAGGATGACCGAGCGCGTCCCCGGGGGATTGCATGCCGGATACCATCGAAGCCCTCGAAACCCTGCTCAAGACCCGGCCGGACCGCGCCCTCGAGGGAGCGCTTGTCCTGTTGTCGGAAGCGCGCGGCCTTTCCGACCCGGAAACCGCGGCTCGGGCGGCCGCAGTCGCGGCCTACTCGGCTCTCGCGACGGGGAATCCAGACAGGGCCCTCGGGTTGGCTCGGCAGGGACAGAGCCTCAAACCCGCGGAGACGGGCCTCCGGGTAAGGCTCCTGTGCGCGGAGGGGATATCCCACTTCCAGGCGGGCCGGTACGTCGAATCCATCGCGATCCTGGAAAAAGCCCTGCGCCTTTCCCGGAGGTCCGGGGACCGGACCTCCCTGGTTCGCAGCCTCGGCAACCTGGGCATAGCCAGTCTCGAAGCCGGGAGGGCGGAAAAAGCGGCCGCCTACCTTCGGGAAGCCTTGGACGCCGCGGGGAACGCCGGGATTCCCGGGGTTTCCGTGGAGGCCCTGCGGCTGCAGTACGCGGAGGCCCTTACCCTGTGCGGACGGCCCGAGGAGGCCCTGGGCCTCATCGACGGGGTGATGTCGGACTCCGGCACCTCCGGCAACTCCGTCGTCCAGGCGGAGGCCCGACTCGGGAAGGGGGAATCCCTGCGGCTCTGCGGCCGGCGAACCGAAAGCCTCGCCTCCCTCGAAGAGGCCCTGGCCCGGGCGAACCGGGGCGGCTTCGCCATGGTCGGAGTGAGGGCCGCGGTCTCCCTGGTGCGGGCGCGGATCGAGGACGGATTCCTCGACGAGGCGGAGGCCCTGGCGGAGGAATGGCTGCCCCGGGCATCAGCCGGAGATCTTCTCCGATACACCGAACTCCTGCGCCTCCGGGGCCGCGTTCGGGCGCTGAGGGGCCGCTTCCGGGACGCCTACGAAGATTCGGAGAGGGCCGCGGTGCTGGAGCGGAGGAGCGGCCGACCTTCCGCCGCGGAAGCCAGCCTGAACCGGGAGAGGGGGAGCCTCCGGCGCAAGGCCCGCCGCTTGACCGAACGGCTGGAAGGCTGGGCCGAAGCCGTGACCCACGCCCTCGCGGACTTGATAGAAGCCCGGGACGAGGTGACGGGACAGCATATCGACCGGACCCGGGAGATCGTCCTGATCCTCGGGGAACGGCTCATCGAAGAAGGAACGTTTCCCCGGCTCGGCCCGGGAAGCCTCACGACCATCGCCCGCATGGCCCCGCTCCATGACATCGGGAAGATCGCCGTCCCCGACGCGGTGCTCCAGAAACCCGGCCCCCTGGACGACGCGGAGCGCGCCCTCATGCAGCGGCATGTCCTGGTGGGGCGGGAGATACTCCTGGAAGCGTCGAGGCATATCCGGTACGACCCCCGGGTGGCCCTGGCCGCGGATATCGCCGGGTACCACCACGAGCGCTGGGACGGGGACGGGTATCCCGAAGGTCTCGCGGGAAACGACATTCCCCTGCCGGCGCGGCTGGTGGCCATGGCGGACGTATACGACGCCATCCGATCCGAGCGGCCCTACAAACCCGCCCTCGGCAGGGACACCGCCGGCGACTACATCCTGGAGAACTCGGGCCGGCACTTCGACCCGGTCATCGTGGAGGCCTTCCGGGACCGGGAGCCCGACATCGCCGGTCTCTATCCCTGATCGGGCACCTTCAACGGTCGACGAGGTCCGCCAGCTCGTCCCAGCGGGCGGTCTTGGCCCGTATGAGGGGGTCGAGCTCGGCGTAGCGCCGGGAGGCCTGCTCCAGGGACTGCCCGTCCCGTACTCCCGCGGCGAACAGGGCCTCGAGTTCGGCCTTCTCCGCCTC
>JBGSPT010000108.1:0-5556 GCA_041738475.1 Treponematales bacterium | reverse complement strand
CGCCGGGCACGGCGACCCGGCCTTTCACGATAGCCCGGAGCAGGGCTTCGATGACGGTTTCATCCAGGTGCCGTCCCCCCTCGCGTTTCAGGGTCTCCACGGCCTCCTCGAAGCGCAGGGGCTCGTGGTAATGCCGTTTGGCCGTGATGGCCTCGAAGAAATCGGCGACCGCCAGGATGCGCGCGCCCAGGGGGATCTCCTCCCCCCGGAGTCCCCGGGGATATCCGGTGCCGTCCAGGCGCTCGTGGTGGGACCCGGCGATGAAGGGCACCTGCTGGTAGGCGCCCGAAAAATTGATCCGGCTCAGGATGTCCTGGGTCTTCACAACGTGGGTCTTGATCTCCTCCCTCTGCTTGCCCGTCAGGGGTCCGCTCTTTTTCAGGATCGAGTCCTTGATCCCGATCTTGCCGTAGTCGTGGAGCTGGGCGGCCACGCGGATCACCTCGGTGTACTCCGCCGGCTGGTTCATCTCCTCGCAGATGGCGATGGCGTACTCCGTGACCCGCTCCGAATGCCCGGCGGTCAGGCTGTCCCGGGCGTCGATGCTTGCCGCCAGGGTCCGCAGGATGGACCGGAACTGTCGCTCCCGTTCCTCCGCGAAGAAGGCGCTGTTCAGGGTCAGGCCGATCTCCGGCGCGATCCCCATGAGCAGGTTGATGTCGCTCTCCAGGAGGGGGCGCTTGCTCTGCATGTTGTCCACCGCCAGGACTCCCAGGCACTGTTCCTCGAAGAGGATGGGACAGCAGATGAAGGACTTGGATCCGAGCTTCCGCAGGAATTCCAGGCTGTGGGGGGATATCTCGGTTTCGATGGTGCTCACGTCGTTCACCAGGAAGGGCCTGCGTTCCCGGTAGCAGATGACGAAGACTCCCCGGGAGTCGGGCTTGAAGAGGCTGAACCGGGCGGCCCGGACCTCCCGGTAGAGCTCGTCGGTATAGCCGAATCCCGCCCGGAAAACCAGGCTGCGCTTCTCCTCGTCCGCCAGCAGGATGATCCCCCGGTCGTAGTCCCCCCGCTGGCTCAGGATCTCCATCACCTTGCCCAGCATGAGGTCCACGTCGGTGGACGCCGAAAGCACGTGACCGATCTCCTTGCCCATCAGGGCGTTGTTGTACACCCTCTCGAAGTCCTCGAAGCTCCGCTCCGTGGTCAGCCGCTGGTGCTCGATCACGGCGTTCAGTTCCCGGAACTGGACCTGTTCCTTCGCCGCGGTCAGTGCCAGGAGGACCAACGCCAGGGCCGCCGCCGTTTCCAGGAGCTCCTCGCCGCCCCGGTATCCCGCCGCGACGGCCAGGATAGGTACGCAGGCGACGGCGAAACCCAGGCGGGCCACGCGCAGGACTACGGAAAAGGAATCGTCCCAGGAGATCCGGTATCGGCAGGCCTTGCCGCCCTTGAACACGCATTCGGGATGGTCTATCCGGGGCTTCCTGCTGTTGAGACCGGACAGGATCGCCTCGAAATAGCCGATCCGGTTCTCGCACTGGTACGGCTTTTCCCGGACCCCTTCCCGGGGCGTAACGGACAGTTCGATCTCCTTGCGGTTGATCCTTCGGGCCTCGAACAAGGTGGATCGGGTCATCCGCCCCGCCAGCTTGCTGATCAACTCGAAGGCCTTGCCGGGATTGGAAAGCCCCAGGACGTAGTGGTAGAGACGTCCGAGGCCCTCGGGGGACGCGCTGTACCGGCCCGCCTCCCGGGCGATCCCGGGTTCCCCGGTGGCCTTGACCACCCCCTCGTAGAAAAGATCGACCTGGACCTGGCTGAACCAGTGCCCTTCGTCCCCCGCCTGGTAGGGTTCCATGCCGGCGTGGGCAAGCAGGGCGGAGGTGTCCACGAAGGGGTACCTGCGCTTGAGGAGCTTCAGGTAGTTTAAGATGATCTTGCTGTTGTACAGCGGTTCGTCGTCAGCCCGAACCGGTCCGTCTGTCTTCTTGTTCACGACAGGATCTCCTGAAGGTGCTGCGGACGGACTCGAAGTACGCGTCCGAAAAATCGGTATCCAATACCCAGAGCCTGTATTTTTTTTCATAGGGCACCGAATACCTGTCCAGGTAATCCTCGGGATAGACCAGGACGGGCGGATTCTCGTCGGGATAGGCGCCCCGCAGGGCCTCAAGGGCGGAGAACAGGACGGCCGCGGGGAGGCGCTCGGGCTCCAGGACCAGGACATGCATGCAGCTGGTGAGGCTCGAGAGGTTGAGTCCCAGGTCGGACACGGTGACCTGGACGACCGCCGCGAGAGTCCGTCCGTACCGGAGGCTGTAGATCTGCCGGTCCCGCTTGAAGCCCTGCCTGCGGTATTCCCCGGAGAGTTCCGCGTCGGATTCGTCCATCCGCCCCAGGGCCAGGGCGTCCAGGGCCAGCCCTCCGGAACTCGCGTCGTAGCTCCGCCTCAGTTCCCGCAGGTCCTCGGGCCGGGCGGGAAAGAGCTGGAAGGATTCCGGGGCCGGGGCTCCCGGGTCGGGCAGGCGAAGGTACGCGAAGGCGTCCACCGAGGACCCCTTGGGATCGGCGATGTCCTTGACCACGTTTCCGAACACCCGGGCGGGGAACCGGTTTTCCGGACGGTAGTAGCACATAAGGTAGTCCATCCGGGCTCCGGGGTGGAGGTGGAAGTCGTTGGTGAAGCGCCCCGCCTCGTCCAGGACGCTCACGCCCGCGGCTCCGTAGCCGTCCCGGGAGGCGGCGTGGTGCTGGATCAGCCAGGAATCGGGATAGAACCTCAGCATAGACATGTGTCCGAAGATCCTCCCCTTGTCCCGGAAGAAGAAATGCCGGGCGATCGTCGGGCTGTCCTGATAAAGCCGGGCGTAGGTCCGGCAGAAATCATCCTTGCGGTCCTGGATGGAAAGGTACTTGGAGGGATAGATGAAGCCCGAGTCGAAGAAAAAGCGCCAGAGTTCTTCCATCTCGACCCGGCCGCAAACGGACAGGCGGCCGTCGACTGCGGAGTGGACCGCGGATGAAAGCCGCACCTGGTCGCGGGCTTCCAGGTCAAGGAACACCAGGCCGCTCCGGGCCACCCGGCGTCCCTCGGGGTTGCTGACGACGTTCACGTAGAGGACCTGGGCCCGGCACTCGGCCAGGACGCCGCCCGCGAGCTCCACGGTCAGGTCCTCTATGATCAGACCGGGGATGAGAGAGGACCGCTCCAGGAATTCCTCGACGCAGACGCCCATGCCGGAGATGTTTTCCGCGCTGAGGAAGACCGCGCGGCCCGACAGGGGATGGCTGAAGCGGATCGTGGGGGACGGGGAGAGTTCCTGCCGCCGGCTGCGATGTTCCCGCGGCGGGAAGCGCTGGATGTTGTCCCGGCTCGGGGTCAGGGCCAGACGCGTGCCCGGGGCGTCCCGATCCCTGGAAACGGAGCATTCCCCGCTGAACAGGAGCCTCCCGTCCCGGAACAGAAGGAGCGTCGCATCCTGGGCGGGATTCAGCCAATTCCGCGACGGAGCCGGGCCCTCGTCCAGGATCACCCCCAGGCCCGCCCCGTTGAAGTCCTCCAGCGTCCCTTCCCAGGAAACCCCCGACTGGAGGATCCGGGCCCGAACCCCCGCGGAGGGATACCGTTCCCGGGACCGGACGCTCTCCCGCGTGCCCGGATGGGGCAGACGCACCTCGATCCCCCGCTCGTCGAGCTCCATCGCCTCCGCGGGAACCGACGCGTGGAGCCCGTCGTCGTCGATGAGGAGGCTCCTGCAGGAGTAGGCCGCCAGCTTTTCCGGGGATGGACCCTTGGAAGCCCAGAGGCAGGAAAGGGTGCGACCGTCGCTGGGCTGCGGCAGGGCCTCCAGGGAAAACTCGTCGCCCCCGTCCCGGCGTTCGAAGCGCACCCGGACGCTGCCTTCCTGGAAATGGACCCGGTTCAGGATGTTGGCCAGATCCCGGTGCTTGATCCTCTCGCCGCCCCGGAGGAACCCGTCGGAGCCTCTCCCGTCCCCGGCTTCCGACTCGAAGGGAAGTCCGAAGGGGAGGAGGGGAGCCGACGCGTCCAGGCGGCCGTCGTCATGCATGGCGGGCCGCGTGGAGGGGGTCGTGCTTCCGGTCAATATCCATCGGCGGTTCCTGGAATTGTCGTACATCTGGCTTCAAGCTAATGATCGGCGGAAACGGGTCCAGGCAATACAGGAACCGGCGGGAAGCCGAAAGGCCCCGGGACGGACAAGCCCGGCGCCCCGGCCGCGAGGGCCCCGGGGCGCGGGAGAACCCGGGGAACCCTCATCCCCCGGACATATGCGGATACCTCCAATCCCCGGGCGGATCCAGGTTCTCCTTGACCGTCAGGGGGCTGGTCCAGCGCAGGAGGTTCCAGGGACTGCCCGCCTTGTCGTTCGTGCCGGAGCGGCGGGCTCCGCCGAAGGGCTGGCGGCCCACCACGGCGCCGGTGGGCTTGTCGTTCACGTACAGGTTGCCCGCCGAGTTCCCCAGGGCGCCGAGAGCCCTCACGATAGCCCCCCGGTCTTCCGCGAGCACGGCCCCGGTCAGGGCGTAGGGCGAGGTCCCGTCGATGAGCCGGTAGACGGCCTCCATGTCACGGTCGTCATAGACGAAGGCCGTGAGCACGGGTCCGAAAAGCTCCTTGACCATGGTCTCGGACTTCGGGTCCTCCGTGAGGATCAGGGTGGGCCTCAGGAACCAGCCCTCCGAGGTGTCCCCCTCCCCGCCCGCGAGGATCCGTGTCCCAGGAGCCGCGGCTGCGGCCCGAACCCGGGCCAGGATGCCTTCGCAGGAGGCCTCGTCGATCACCGCGGCGAGGAAGTTACGGAAATCCGTTACGGGGCCCTGGGGCAGGCCGCGGATCTCGTCCGCAAGGCGGTCCAGGATCTCATCCCGCCGGGACCGGGGAACATAGAGCCGGGAAGCGGCGGAGCATTTCTGCCCCTGGTACTCGTAGGCTCCCCGTATTACGGCGGCCGTTGCCGTATCCGGGTCCGCGCTCGGGTCGATCAGGACGAAGTCCTTGCCCCCCGTCTCCCCGACTATGCGCGGGTAGGACCGATATCCGGCAAGGCCCTCGGCGATCCCGCGCCAGAGCCCGTCGAAGACCTCGTTGGATCCCGTGAAGTGGAGCCCCGCGAACTCCCGCCTGGAAAGCAGGACCCGGGACAGGGCGGCCCCGCTTCCGGGGACGAAGTTGATCACCCCCGGCGGAAGCCCCGCCTCCCGGTAGATCTCGGCCAGCACCCAATTGGATAGCACGCTGGTCGAGGCGGGTTTCCAGACCACCGCGTTCCCCGCCAGGGCGGGAGCGGTCGGAAGATTCGCGGCGATGGAGGTGAAGTTGAAGGGGCTGACCGCGTAGACGAAGCCTTCCAGGGGACGGTACGACAGACGGTTCCATTCCCCGGGACCGCTCTCGGGCTGCCACTCCCGGAGCTGTTCCAGGAATCTCACGTTCCACCGGAAGAAGTCCGCGGTCTCGCAGACCGCGTCGATTTCCGCCTGCTGTACCGTCTTGGACTGGCCCAGCATGGTCGCGGCCAGGAGGCGCATCCGGTACTTGCCGGTGACCAGGTCCGCGGCCCTGAGGAAGACCGCCGCGCGGTCCTCCCA
>JBGSPT010000091.1:0-13614 GCA_041738475.1 Treponematales bacterium | reverse complement strand
CCGGCTTGGGAGACGGCGCGCGGCCGGGCGAAGGAGGAGGCTCCGGGTTTAGGGACTTAGTACCCGGGCCGAGGAGCCGCTCGGGGCCGCCGGCTCGGAACGGCGGCCCCCGTTCCCGGTCCTGGGAGGGGACTATGTCGGACCAGAATGTCTTTCCCGAATGGAGGAGCTTCCTGGGCTCCCCGGACGGGGAGGACGAACGTTCTTTCGTCAAATTCGTCGTAAAACGCTCGGGACAGGTCGAGAAGTACGACCGCTCCAAGATCGAGGCGGCCGTAGCAAAGGCATTCCGCGCCGTATCCGGAGTGGCGGAACGGGACGCGGTGGAGAGGCTGGCCGCCGCCGTGGAGGACAGGCTCCGCCTCCTTCTGGCCGGCCGGCACCGCAATTCCATCCCCGCCATCGAGGAGATCCAGGACGTCGTGGAGACGGTCCTGGTGGAGGCCAAGGAAGTGGAGGTGGCCAAAGCCTACATCCTCTACCGGGCCCGCCACGAGGTGCTCCGGGATACCAAGACCCTCATGCTGGACATCAACTCCACCATGGACGGGTATCTGGCCCAGGCGGACTGGCGGGTCAAGGAAAACGCCAACGTCAACTACTCCCTGGGCGGACTGATCCTGCACAACTCGGGCTCCATCACCGCAAACTACTGGCTCAAGAACATCTACCCCGAGGAGATAGCCCAGGCGCACAGGTCCGCGGATTTCCACATCCACGATCTGTCCATGTTCTCCGGGTACTGCGCCGGATGGTCCCTCCGGGCCCTGATCAAGGAGGGCTTCGGCGGGGTGCCGGACAAGATCTCCTCCACCCCCGCCAAGCACCTGTCCACCCTGGTCCAGCAGATGGTGAACTTCCTGGGAGTCCTCCAGAACGAGTGGGCGGGAGCCCAGGCCCTCTCGTCCTTCGACACCTATCTGGCGCCCTTCGTCAAGGCCGACTCCCTGCCGGAGTCGGAGGTCAAGCAGTGCGTGCAGAGTTTCCTCTTCGGGGTGAACACGCCAAGCCGCTGGGGCAGCCAGGCGCCCTTCACGAACGTCACCCTGGACTGGACGGTCCCCGCGGACCTCGCCAAGCTGCCCGCCGTGGTCGGCGGCATCGAACAGCCCTTCACCTACGGCGACTGCCAGGCGGAGATGGACCTGATCAACAAGGTCTTTATCGACCTCCTGCTCCAGGGAGACGCCGAGGGCCGGGGCTTCCAGTACCCGATCCCGACGTACAACGTGACCCGGGACTTCAACTGGGATACCCCGAACGCCCGGCGTCTCTTCGAGATGACCGCCAAGTACGGTACCCCGTATTTCCAGAACTTCATCAACTCCGACCTCGATCCCGGGGACGTCCGATCCATGTGCTGCCGCCTCCAGCTGGACAAGAGGGAGCTCCGCAAACGCGGCGGGGGCCTGTTCGGAAGCGACGAGCTGACCGGATCCATCGGGGTGGTGACCCTGAACCTTCCCCGGGTCGGGTACCTTGCCGATTCCCGGACGGATTTTTTCCGCCGCCTGGACCGGCTTCTGGACCTTGCCGCCCTGAGTCTGCGGATCAAGCGGAAGGTCTGTTCCCGCCTGCTGGAGGCGGGACTCTTCCCGTATACCCGCCGCTATCTCCGGACCTTCGACAACCATTTCTCCACCATCGGCCTGGTGGGCATGCACGAGTGCTGTCTCAATTTCCTGGGCAAGGGAATCGAGAGCCCCGACGGAAAGGCCTTCTCCCTGGAGGTCCTGGGCTACATGCGCAAGCGGCTCCAGGATTTCCAGGAGGAGACGGGAGAGCTTTTCAACTTGGAGGCCACTCCCGCGGAGAGCACCTCCTACCGCCTGGCCAAGCACGACAAGCGGAAGTACCCCGAGATCGTCACCTCCGGGCAGACGGAACCGTATTATACCAATTCCTCCCAGCTGCCCGCGGAGTTCACGGAGGACCTGTTCGACGCCCTGGACCACCAGGAGGAGCTCCAAACCCAGTACACGGGGGGCACGGTCTTCCACGTGTTCCTGGGCGAGGCCGTGGAGGACTGGGAGGCCGTGCGGGACCTGGTGAAGGCCGTGGCGGGCAACTACCGAATTCCTTACTTTACGATTTCCCCCACCTTCTCGATCTGTCCTGTGCACGGCTATCTGTCGGGAAAGCACTTCGCCTGTCCCAAGTGCAAGGCGGAAAAGGAAGAGAGGCTACGGGAGGAAATCCGGGCGCTGGAGTTGGAGTTGGTGGAAGGAATCAGGAGCCATGAGTCAGGAGTCAGGGGGCCGTGATGATATACGGGGACCGGAGCCGGCCGACGTTCGACAGGGTATCCTTCCGTCGCCTGAGTTCTGTCGCCTGAGTCCTGTCGCCTGTCGCCTATATTGGGAGGGAAGATGGATACTGCAACGATCGAAAAAAAGCTCACGGCCCTGAAGGCCGACCTGGCGTCCGTCCAGGGCACTCCCACGGAGGTATACAGCCGGATCGTGGGGTATTACCGCTCCGTCAAGAACTGGAACGCCGGGAAGCGGGAGGAGTTTTCCCTCAGGGCGACGTATCAGCTGCCCTCGGGGGTGCCCTCGGCCCTGGGGCAGGCCGGTCCGGAAACCGCGCCGGCCTGCGGGCACGCCCTTCTATGGGAACATCCCGCGGAGCATCCCGATCTCTTCACGGGCGAGGAATCCCCGACCCTGAGGGACGTCATGGGCCCGGCGTCCTACCTCCTGTTCACACGCCGGTCCTGCCCCAACTGCCCGGCGGTGCGGGAGTACCTGGAAGGTACGGGTCTCTTGGGCAGGGAGGCGGACGTCGACACCCCCCAGGGACTGGATCTGGCCAGGACCTGGGGGGTGCTCTCCTGCCCGACCGCGGTGCTCCGGGACCTCGAGGACCGGGAGGTGTACAGGGCGTACAGCGTCACCGAGCTCCGCGCCTTCCTGGAGACGGTCCCCGAAACCGCGTAGCCGGACCGCCTTGAAGGACCGCGGCGTTTTGGTACGGACGGCGGCCACGGGGGTCGCAGTCCAGAAGACCAGCCTCATCGACTTTCCCGGCCGGGTCTCCGCGGTGCTCTTCCTGGCGGGCTGTAACTTTCGCTGCCCCTACTGCCACAATCCCGACCTTGTGCTTCCCCCCTTCCCGGAGGACCTCGGATCCCCGGAGGATGCCCTGGCCTTCCTGGACACCCGCCGGAACGTCCTGTCCGGAGTCGTCCTGTCCGGGGGGGAGCCCCTCCTGCGGGAGGATCTTCCGGACCTGGCGGCGGAGCTCCGGAGCCGGGGATTCCGGATCAAGCTCGACACCAACGGCTCCTTTCCGGACAGGATCGAGGATGTAGGGGCGGACTTCGTCGCCCTGGACCTGAAAACGGCGCCGGATCGCTACGACCGGGTCGCCCCCGGGGTTCCGGACGCGGGGGAACGAGTCCTGGAATCCCTCCGGATCGTGCGGTCCCTCGGCGTGCCCTACGAGCTCCGGATAACCTGCGCCCCCGGGATCGCCGAGGCCGAGGAGATCCGGATCCTGGCGGAGCACCTGGAGCCCGAGGACTCGGTGGTACTCCAGGGATTCCGGCCCATGCGGGTCCTGGATCCCCTGTGGGAGACCCTGCCCGCCACTCCGGAAAGCCTCTTGGAGGACTACGCCGTGCTGCTCCGGACCCGGGCCGCCCGGGTCCGCGTCCGGTCTTCATCCTAGAACTTGAACCCTCCCGGCCGGCGGGGTACCATGCCCGGCATGGACAATCCCCTCCCCTCGAGCTTCCATCCCCTCATCGCCTCCTGGTTCCTGGAGACCTACGGCCTGCCCACGGCCGTCCAGGCCGCGGCCTGGCCCCGGATCGCCGCGGGGGAACACGTCCTGGCCCTGGCCCCCACGGGGAGCGGCAAGACCCTGGCCGCCTTCCTGGACGCGATCTCCCGGCTGGTCCTTGGGGAGTACGATCCGGCCCGGCTTTCGGTTCTCTACGTCTCCCCCCTCAAGGCCTTGAACGAGGACATCCGGACCAACCTCCGGGAACCCCTTTTATCCCTGCGGGCCCGATTCGAGCGGGAGGGGGCGGCCTTTCCGGACATCCGTGTGGAGACCCGATCCGGGGACACTCCCGCCTCGGATCGAAGGCGTTTCCTGGTCCGCCCGCCCTCCATCCTGGCCACCACGCCGGAAAGCCTGGCCATCCTCCTGGCAGGCCCCCGGGCGCGGTCGGTCCTGGCGGAAGTACGCCTGGTCATCCTGGACGAGATCCACGCGGTGCTGGACTCCAAGCGCGGGGCCTTCCTGGCCTGCCAGGTCGGAGCCCTGTCCCTCCTGGCCGGGGAGTTCCGCAGGGTGGCCCTCTCCGCAACGGTGAGTCCGGCGGAAACCGCGGCGGCCTTCGTCGGCGGCCGGCGGAAGGTTCCCGCGGGGGAGGGGAGGCCGGGAATCCGGTACGAGCCCCGGCAGGTGGCCGTGGTCTCCCCGCCCGCGGAGAAACGGATCGACCTCTCCGTGGAGTACCCCGAGCCGCCGCCCCCGGATCCGGAGGCCGGACCCGGAGGCGGACTTCCGGAATCCTCACGGTACGGGGTCCTGGTGGAAACCCTGGCCGGGAGGATCCGGCGGAACCGTTCGACCCTGGTCTTCACGGATTCCCGGCGCCGGGCGGAGCGGATCGCATTCCTTCTGAACGAGAGGGCCGGGGCGGGCTCGGCCTACGCCCACCACGGCTCCCTGTCCAAGGAAGTGCGGCGCCTGGTGGAGGAACGCCTCAAGCGTGGGGAGCTTCCCTGCGTGGTGGCCACGGGGTCCCTGGAGCTGGGCATCGACATCGGGTCCGTGGACGAGGTGGTTCTGGCGGGCTCCCCCCCCGCCGTGTCCCCCGCCCTCCAACGGGTGGGCCGGTCCGGCCACGGGGTGGGTCAGACGAGCCGGGGCCTCCTCTTCCCCTTCCACGGGATGGATCTCCTGCGCGCCGCGGCCCTGGCCGGGGCGGTCCGGGACAGGGAGATCGAGCCGCTGTCTCCGGTGGAGAACCCCCTGGACATCCTGGCCCAGACCCTCGTCGCCCTCTGCGCGGTCGAGGACCGTCAGACGGACGCCCTCTACGAGGACATCCGGACTTTCCCGCCCTTCCACAACCTTTCCCGGGAAGCCTTCGACCGGGTCGTGGAGATGCTCGCCGGACGCTACGAGTCCGCCCGGCTTCGGGAGCTCAAGCCCCGCCTCCGCTTCGACCGCATCTCCGGCACCTTGAGCGCCCCGGAGGGGACGGTCCGGCTCCTGTACTCCTCCGGAGGCGCCATCCCGGACCGGGGGGTGTACTCCATGCGCCTTTCGGACGGAACCCGGATCGGGGAGCTGGACGAGGAGTTCGTCTGGGAGAGGAAGGTCGGGGACGCCTTCTCCTTCGGGACCCGGTCTTGGCGGATCCGGGAGATCGGCCCCGAGGCGGTTGAAGTCGTACCCTTGGACCGCCCCGCGGACTTCGTACCCTTCTGGAAGGGGGAAGCCCGATACCGGAGCCCGGTCCTGGTCCGCAGGACCCTGGAACTCTCCGCGTCCTTCGGACCCGGAGGCTTCCCTCCGGGCGCCCTGGACGGACTGGGACTTACGGAGGATGCCCGGACCGCCCTGGAACGATTCCTGGAATCCCAGGCCCGGGCCCAGCAGGGGGTTCCGCCCGCCGGACCTTCCTGCGCCCCCCTGGAGCTCTGCTCCGATCCGGGACTCCGGGGCGACGCGGTCACCGCGGTCCTCCACACCCTCCGGGGCGGGTCGGTAAACGAGCCGCTCTCCCTGGCCCTGGCGGCGGAGCTGGAGGAGACCCTGGGGGTAAGGATCGAGACTGTGGCGGACGAGGACTTTGTCCTGGCCGTCCTCCCCCTGGTGCCGGGGACTTCTCCGGAGTCCGCGATCCGGGACGCCCTCAGCCGGCTCGGGGATCCTAGTCTCAGGGAACGGCGCCTCCGGGCCCGGTTGGAAGGATCCGGGGTTTTCGGCGCGGCCTTCCGGGAAGCGGCGGGCCGGTCCCTGCTCCTGCCCCGGGCGGGCTTCGGCAAGCGGACCCCCCTTTGGATCACCCGTCTCCGGTCGAAGCGGCTCTTCGACGCGGTCAGCTCCTTCGGGGACTTCCCCGTGGCCGCGGAGGCCTGGAGGACCTGCCTGGTGGACCTCTTCGACATGGAAGGGTTCGGCGATTTCCTCGAGGGCATTTCGGAGGGCCGGGTTCGGGTGGAAGTCTTCCGAACCCGGGCCCCCAGCCCCTTCGCCCGGGAGGCGGTCTGGCAGGAGACGAACCGGTTCCTGTACGAGGGGGACGGGTCCGAACGGCGGTCCGGCTCCTCCCTGTCCGACAGGGCCATCGAGGAGGCCCTCGGTTCCCCGGCCCTCCGCCCCGCCCTGCCCGCGGACCTGACGGAGGACTTCTCATCCCGGCTGAGAAGGGAGCGGTCCGGGTGGGCGCCCGAGGACGGCCCCGCCCTGGCGGAGTGGGTCAAGGAGAGGGTCTTCATACCCGGGGACGAGTGGGAGATCCTTCTGGCGAACCTGGGATCGGTTGCGAGGTCGGCCCTGGAAGCCGACCCGACCCTGGACGCCCGGATCGCCCGGATCCGCCCGGCCGGGGGGTCCCTCGACCTGATCGTACACGAGGAGCGCAGGTCCGAAGTCGAGGCGGATCCCCGGGCCTTGCTGGGGGAATGGCTGCGCTGCGAGGGGCCCGTGGGCCCCGGACGGATCGCGGAAGTCTTGGGCGTTCCGGAAGAGACGGCCCGGGCCGCCCTGAGCGCCTTGTCCGAGGGAGAAGGCCTGGCCGCGGGGGTGAGGGTGGCGGGCGCGGACGGAGAGCTCTTCTGCGACGAGACCAACCTGGAGCTCCTCCTCCGCCTGGCCAGGAAGGCCGCCCGTCCCGTTGTGGACGAACGGCCGGCCTCGGACCTTCCCCTCTTCCTGGCGAAACTCCAAGGCCTGAGGGGGATCCGGCCGGAACGTCCCTGGGAGCTCCTGGCGGGCTGGACCGCGCCGGTCCGTCTGTGGGAGACCGAGCTTCTGCCCGCGCGTCGGCCCGATTACGTCCCCGCCCTCCTGGACCGGGATTTCCAGGAGGGCAGGTGCCTGTGGTTCGGGGCCGGCAAGGAGACCGTAGGCCTCTGCACCCCCGAGGACCTGGACCTGGTCCTGCCGGATCGACCCGCGGAATCCGCCCTGGCCCCGGAGGTGCTGGCGGACTTCTGGAGCATCCGGGACGCCTCGGGCCTGAGCCCGGAGGACTGCGCCAGGGCGCTCTGGGCGGAAGCCTGGAGAGGGGCGGCGTCCTCGGATGCCTGGGAGACCCTCCGGTCCGGGCTTCGGGCCGATTTCGGTCGACGGGCGGCCGCGCTTCCGCGCGCGGAAGCCGGGTCCCCCGCATCCTCGACCTTCGGCGCCCCGCGGAGAATCCCCAGGGCGCTCCGGGACCGGTGGAGGGGAGGTCCCCCGGTCGAGGGAAGGTGGTTCTCCCTGGGGGCGGAGGGGGATCCCGATCCCCTGGACAGGGACCAGCTGGACCGGGAGAGGGTGAGGTTCCTGACCCGCAGGTGGGGAATCCTCTGCTGGCCCCTGTTGGAACGGGAACTTCCTTCCCTGGGCTGGGGGCGGCTCCTCGGGGCGATGCGGGCATTGGAACTGGCCGGTGAGATCCTGGCCGGGAGATTCTTCGCGGGTCTAGGAGGCCTGCAGTTCATGAGCCTGGACGCCTTCGAGCTTTTCCGTACCCTGGAGGATGACGGGGAAGTCTGGTGGATGAACGCCTGCGACCCCGCCAGCCTGGCCGGGGTGGAGGTGGAGGGGCTTTCCCGGGAGCTCCCGGCCCGGATAGCTTCCTCGAGGCTTTGCTACCGGGGAAGCCGTCCGGCGGCGGTTTCCCTTCGGAACGGCCGGGAGCTGCGGATTTTCGACGACGAAGCGGATCCGGCCGGGATCCTCGCCTTCCTCAAGGCTCCACGGACCCGCCGGGTCGATCCGGAGCGGAAGGTCGTGGTGGAAACGGTGAACGGCCATCCTGCGGCGGCCGGACCCTATGCGGCAGTCCTCAAGGACCTGGGCTTCGAGTCGGACCGGGGGCGTATGGTGCTTTGGTGACGCGGTACCGTGCGTTGCACGGTACCGCGGTGCGGTTTGCGCACAGCGCAAACCGGCTGCCTTAAAGTGGCTTTTACGGGCCGTGCCGCCTTAGAATCAAACGGGGCGCCCGAGGGCGCCCCGCGTACGCGCAATAAAGCATGGCGAGCCGGTTTCGCGGCAAAGCCGCGAAACCGCTCAACGAACCGGCCGAAGGACGGTTCGTTATTCCTCTTCTTCCTCCTGCACCCGGAAGGCCTGGGCCGCCTTGGTGACGTCCTCCGCGATCTTCCCGGAGATCGGGGAGTAGTGGTCGAACTCGACCTCGAAGGACCCGGTGCCGCTGGTCATGGCCCGGAGGTCGATGGAGTACCGAAGGAGCTCCGCCTGGGGAGCCTGTGCCTTGACCTCCACGATCCCGCCGCCCACGGGCTGCTGGCCGGAAATTCGGCCGCGGCGGCCGGAGAGGTCGGACATGATGTCCCCAAGGTACTTGTCCTCCACGAAGACCGTCAGGTTCATGATGGGTTCCAGGAGGACGGGACCCGCCTGGCGCATGCACTCCCGGAAGGCGCCTCGGCTGGCGATCTTAAAGGCCATCTCCGAGGAGTCCACGGGGTGCTCCTTGCCGTCCACGATCATGGTCTTGACGTCCACCACGGGGTATCCCGCGGTGACGCCGGCTTCCATGGCCTGGTGGATGCCCTTTTCGATGCCCGGGATGAATCCCTTGGACACGGCGCCGCCGAAGACCTTGTTCTCGAACTCATAGTGCTTGCCCCGCTCCAGGGGTTCGATGTCGAACACGACCCGGGCGTACTGCCCGTGTCCGCCGGTCTGTTTCTTGTGGGTATACTCCGCGTGGGCTTTCTTGGTGATGGTTTCCCGATAGGCCACCCGGGGGGTCCGGGTCTCGACGGCGATCTTGGCGGCGGTTTTGATCTTCTCCAGGATCATGTTGATCTGGAGTTCCCCCATCCCGGAGATGACCGTCTCCTTGGTCTCCCCGTCGAAGCGGACCTGGAATGTCAGGTCCTCCTCCGCGGCCTTATGGAGGAGTTCGGACATCTTGTCCTCCTCCTTCTTGTTCACCGCCGAAATGGCCAGGGCATGGACGGGCTGGGGCAGGCGCAGGGGGGCGAAGGCGAACTGCTCGTCGTGCAGGGTCAGGGTGTCGTTGGTCCTGAGACCCGCGACCTTGGATGTCAGGCCGATGTCTCCGGCGTGGAGTTCCGGGACCTCCTCCAGTTTCTTGCCCTGTGCACGGTAGAGCTTGCCGATCTTCTCCTTCTTGTTTTCCCGGACGTTGTAGAGTTCCGAATCCGGCAGGAGCTTGCCGGAGAAAACCTTGAAGTAGGAAAGGCGGCCGGAGAACTGGTCGATCTGGGTGCGGATGACCAACGCGGTGGTAGGTTTGGCAGGATCGACCCCGAATTCGGACTCTTCGCCCTTGGAGTTCTTCACGATCTCGGGTTTCAGAGCCAGAGGGGAGGGGGCGATCGCTGCCAGAAAATCGAGCATGGCGGCGCAGCCGGAGTTCAGGAGCCCGGCTCCCGCAAAGGCGGGAAGGATGCGGTTGGACGCGAAGGCTTCCCCGAGCCCCTTGAGGATCTCTTCCTGGGTGAGTTCTCCGGCTTCCAGATACTTCTCCATGAGCCCGTCGTCGCCCTCGGCGGCGGCTTCGCACAACCCTGCGCGGGCGTCCTGGTACGCCGCGGCGAAATCCGGCGGGATTTCAGCGGCGGTTTCCTTCTGATCCCCCGAGGCGGGTAGGGGATACGCCTTTCCGTTCACCACGTCGATGACGCCCTTGAAGGCCGGGCCGGTTCCCATGGGTATGGAAACGGGCACGGGGCTCATCTTGAACTTCTCCTTGATGTCCGCGACAGCCGCTCCGAAATCGGCGCGCTCCTCGTCGAGCTCGGAGATGAAGACGCAGCGGGGTTTTTCGCGCTTGTCCAGCTCCCTCCACAGCTTGATGGTCTCGATCTGGACTCCGCTCTTCCCGTCGACCAGGAGCACCGCGGCCTCGCAGGAGCGGAAGGCCAGGATCACGTCGCCCACGAAATCGGAAGATCCGGGAGTGTCGATGAAGTTGATATTCTTGCCCTTCCACTCCAAGTGGCAGAAGGCGGCGTGGAGGGAGATCTTGCGGGCGATCTCGTCCTCCATGTAATCGCTGACGGTTTTGCCCGAGTCCACGGTCTCCGGCTTGGAGACGGTCCCGCCCGTGAAAAGCAGGTGTTCGAGCAAGGAAGTTTTTCCCGTCCCTCCGTGTCCCGCCAGGGCCACGTTCCGGATGAGATCGGTCGTAAAGGCCATAAGCGCTCCTTGATTGTTAAGGCCCGGGGATCCCGTGCCTAAAGGACTGCCGCCATGATAGAGCCCTGATTTTCCGGTTGTCAAGGGAAAAAGCCGCGTCTCGGCCATCTAGCCGAACCGCCGGCCGCTCGTTCGGGCGGTCTACTCCCCGGCGGAATCGAGGAATCCTCGGCATTTCGGATTCGTTCAGATTGACAAAGGATTTACCTTCGGCCTAGAGTACGCGGGTGTCCCGGGACGTAGCCTAGCGGCTAAGGCGCCAGCTTTGGGAGCTGGATATCGGCGGTTCAAATCCGCCCGTCCCGAAGCCCTTCACCGAGAGGCGCAGGACGAGGGATCATAGCTCAACCGGATAGAGCAACCGCCTTCTAAGCGGTAGGTCGGGGGTTCGAGTCCCTCTGGTCCCGGCTCACTTCATCAAAAAACGGACCTGATACGTGGAGATCCCCAGCAGGGCCAGGGACAGGATGGCCCCGAGCCACTCGAGGCGCGCCTCGAAGAGATAGGCGGCGCATGCGAAGGCGAAGCTGGCAAGGACTCCCGCGGCGATCCACAGGGCCACGTAGACGCCAGCCTCCGTAACCGCCCGCTCCAGGAAGTACACGGCCGCGAAGATTCCGGCGATGGAAAGCGCCGGATAGAAGAAGAGAACGAAGGTGTCCGGGGTGCCCGCGTAGCGCACCGCGGAAACGAGCCCCAGGATCGTGAAGCAGCCGAACAGGAAAGCCGTGAACCTCCGCAGGGCCGCGTCGGAGCGGACGGTATCCTCGAAGGAGGTGAGCAGCCGCGAGGCCGCGACGGCCAGGGCGAAGGGCAGCAGGAATCGCTCCCACCAGATCCGGAACACGAACAGAAAGCTGCCGTGGACCTCCGGCACCCAGCCCTGGGACAGGACGTGGATGAGAGCGCAGGGTATCCCCAGGGCCAGGCCTCTCCCGAAGCTCCGGGCCAGGGCCTCCTCCCTATGCCGGGGGAAGAACCAGGCGACGATGGAAAGGTAGCCCAGGGGAAGGGCGAAGACGGGGAATGCGAACATAACGTCCCGCAGGGTAGCACGGGAGCGACCCCCGGCGCAAGCAGAGGGCCAGCCGGAGGATCAGTAGAAGTTCAGGAGTTCCAGGTGGTCCCGGGCCCAGTCTCCGATTTTGCGGGAGGTTTCGGAGAGGGAGTGGAGCCGTTCGCGGTTTTCCTCGTCCGCCGCCGCTTCCCGGAGGCGTTCGAACAGGGCTTCCATGCCCTGCTCCCCCGCTCGGATCGTCCGGAGCAGGTCCGCCGCCGGATCGGTCCCAGGCGTCGAGGCGGTCCCGGGTTCCGCCGTCCCGTCCGGAGGTGACCCGGGGATCTCCGAGCCCTCGGCCGAAGACGCGGATACCGACCGGAGCAGGTCCGCCTGGCTGGCTTTTTGATCCAGTATGGACAGCAGGAGGCGCCCGACGGCCGGATTACGGACCGCTTGGGCCGATTCCCGGTACCGTCGGATCAATTCCAGGTTGAGGACTGCCGCGCGCTCGAGGGCGGACTTGAAATCGGACGGGTAAGCCATATAGAATCACTGTACTACGCGCCGTTTTGACTGTCAAACGCGTCCATACCAAGGTTCTGGACCGCCCCGAACGCAAGCGGTTTGAGGGATCCTCCGACCCTTTGACGCGCCACGTTAAGTATGCTAAAGTAGCCGGAAACTTCCTAGGCTAGGTGTATTCCGAAGGAGGCCGATTGGCGGACAATAAAAACTTGCGGATCAATGAACAGATCCGGGTACGGGAAGTACGGCTTATCGACGACAAGGGCGAGCAGCGGGGAATCGTTCCCACCCTGGAAGCCCTGAAGATCGCCCGGGAGGCGGGCGTGGACCTGGTCGAGGTCGCCCCCCAGTCGAGTCCGCCGGTCTGCAAGCTGCTCGACTACGGCAAGTTCAAGTTCGAGCAGGAAAAGAAGATCAAGGAAAGCCGCAAGAACCAGAAGATCGTCAAGATAAAGGAAGTCCGGATGCAGCCCAAGATCGACGATCACGATCTTGAGTTCAAGTCGAAGCACGTCCGGGAATTCCTTGAGGAAGGAAACAAGGTCAAGGTGACCATACGGTTCCGGGGGCGCGAGCTGGCTCACACCGAGATAGGCGAGGATGTGCTCAAGAGCGTCCTGGCCCATATCGAGGGATCCTACGTCATGGAGAAGCTTCCCGCCATGGAAGGCCGCTTCATGTCTATGATCCTGACCCCCAAGGCCAAGAAACCCGTGGAAGCTAAGCCGTCGGACGGCGAGTGATATTCGCATACTACGAACATAAGGATGGATCGTCATGCCCAAGATGAAGACGAAAAAATCCGCTGCCAAGAGATTCACCCTCACGGCATCCGGTAAGGTCAAATACAAGAAGATGAATCTTCGCCATATCCTGACGAAGAAGAGTTCCAAGCGGAAGCGGAACCTCCGCAAGGCCGGCTTTGTGGACAGCTGCAACGTTCGCATGATCAAGAAACAGCTTCTTCCCAACGGCTAGTCCCGCAGGGCGCTCCTTCCCCCGTTCGGAGCGCCCGGCGGACATCCGCGAGAAGAGCGACAGATAGCACAGGAGCGATACAATGCCTAGAGCAGTTGACGGCACCCGCCGCAAGGACCATAGGAAGAAGATCCTCAAGCTGGCCAAGGGGTTCCGGGGCCGGCGAGGCACCAACCACAAGGCGGCCAAGGACGCCGTGGCAAAGGCCCTGATGTTCGCGTACCGCGACCGCAGGGCCAAGAAGAACGAATTCCGCACCCTCTGGATCGCCCGCATCAACGCGGCGTGCCGCCCCGAGGGCATCACCTACAGCCGTCTGATAGAAGGCCTCGCCAAGGCCCAGGTCGCGGTGGACCGCAAGGTTCTTTCCGACATGGCCATCCGGGACGCCTCGGCCTTCAAGGCTGTCGTGGAGCGGGCCAAAGCCGCCCTCCAGGCGTAGGGATGATAAGCCTCGACCAGGTCCAGGCCTTGGAGGCGCGGGTCGAGAAAGCCATCGCGGCCATCGACCGGCTGACCTCTGAGAACGCCGCCCTTCGGGAATCCGCGGCCCGCGAGCAGAAGCGGGCTGCGGACCTGGAGAGGACCATCGAGGAATACCGCCGCGACCAGACCCGGATCGAGCAGGGCATCCTGCATGCCTTGGAGCGACTGAACGCCTTCGAGGACGCCATCCAGGATCCCGCGGCCGCGACGCACCCGCGGACGGACAAGCCCTCCCGGCCGGGGACCGTCGCGGC
>JBGSPT010000084.1:0-2257 GCA_041738475.1 Treponematales bacterium | reverse complement strand
CACGAGGCCCGGGACGCCGAGGCTGTTTTCCGCATATCCGCCCGGTGGCGGCGGGAGGGACTTCTGGCCGAGGGCGTCCGGGACGCGGAGGTCGGAGCCGCGGGCTACGCGGTGTTTCTGGTGGCCGCGGGCCTGGCCGAGTTCCCAGAGGGCCTCGGTGTCGACGTTCGAAGCGTAACGGCCCGGGGATTGGCCCGGGCCCTGGCGTCCGGGGGAGGCGCGGAATGATCGAAGTGAAGGACCTGCGGTTCACGTATCCGCGGTCGAAGTCCGAGGCAGTCCGTGGCATCGGGTTTTCGGTATCCCCCGGGGAGGTCTTCGGCTTCCTGGGCCCCAGCGGAGCGGGAAAGAGCACCACCCAACGCATCCTCCTGGGCTCTCTTCGGGGATATTCCGGCACGGCCTCCGTGGCGGGTGTCGAGGCTTCCCGGGCGGATGGTCTGTATCGGTCCCGGGTGGGCGCGGCCTTCGAGTTCCCCTGTTTCTACCAGAAGCTGACGGGCCTGGAAAACCTCGAGCTCTTCGCCTCCTTCTATCCCGGGCCCAAGGACGACCCGAGGGCCCTCCTGGAGCGCCTGGGACTGGCGGAAGCCGCGGACCGCAGGGTGGTGGAGTACTCCAAGGGCATGAAGATGCGGCTGAACCTGGCCCGGGCGGTCCTGCATCGGCCCCGGGCGCTTTTCCTGGACGAGCCCACCAGCGGCCTGGACCCCGCGAACGCCCGGACGGTCCGGGAAATCGTCCGGGAACGGGCCGCCGCCGGCGCCTCCGTCTTCCTGACTACCCACGATATGGCCGCCGCGGACGCCGCCTGCGATCGGGTGGCCTTCCTGGTAGACGGCAGGATCGCGGCCTGCGACTCCCCGGCGGCCCTGAAACGCCGGTACGGAAGGCGCGCCGTGGTCGTGGAGCGGGAGGCTCCGGAGCGGGACGGGCCGCCCGTTCTCTCCCCGGAGTTTCCCCTGGACGGACTGGCGGACGACGAGTCCTTCCGGACGGAGCTGAGGAAACCCGGCCTCCTGGGGGTCCGCACCCTGGATTCCAGCTTGGACCGGATTTTTCTCCGGCTGACGGGCCGGGAACTGGCATGAGCTTCCTCCCCTTCATCCGCAACGACTTCCGCCTCCTGTGGCGGCACGGCTTCGCGATCGCCTACCTGGTCGTGGCCATGGTCTATGCCGCGGTTCTTTCGGCGCTTCCGAAATCCTGGGCGGACGCGGTCCTTCCGGTCCTTGCCTGGAGCGATGCGGCCTTCTTCTGCTTCTTCTTCGCCGGCGCCAGCGTCTGCCTGGACCTGGCCCAGGGGACCTTCCGGGCCCTCTTCGTCTCCCCCCTGCCGCCCTGGACCTACTTCCTGGTGAAAGCCGCGAACCTTTCGGTCCTCTCCTTCGGCATGGCGGCGGCGGTGTCCCTGTCCAGCCGGGGCTTCGGGTTTCGGCCTCTTCCCCTGGCGGTCGCCGTCCTCGCGGGAGGTGCGCCTTCCGCCCTGATCGGAGCCGCCCTGGCCCTGAGGCTCCGGACCGTCAACCGCTTCCTGGTGGGGACCATCCCGGTCTTCCTGGTCCTTTCCCTGCCGGTGCTCCGCTACGCCGCGGAGCCGTGGCTGCCGGGCTGGCTGTCCGCCCTGTCCCGGTGGACCCCGACGGAAGGATCCTTTCTCTGGGCCCGGTCCGCCTTCTCCCCCGTTTCCGGGACCGAGCTGGCCGCCGGGACCGCTTCCGCCCTGGCCTGGATCGCCGTGTCCTCGGCCTTGATCCTGGGCCCCTCCGCCCGGGCCGCGAGGGGGGAGTGATATGGACACCCGAGAGACCGCCGGTACCCCGCAGCCCCGAACCGGGGCGTTCTCCGGCGCCCTGCGCAACCTGGGCCGTCTGGCCGCCGCGGATCTTCGCATGCTGGCCCGGGATCCTCTGCTGGCCTTCATCCCCTTCATTCCCTTCCTGGCCGCCTTCGCCCTCCGCTTCGCGGTACCCCTCCTCTCGGGCATCCTGGAGCGTGTCCTAGGATTCCGCCTTCTGGATTGGGCGGACCTGTTCCGGGCGGTGATCCTCCTGTTCCCCGGTATGTTCTACGGCATGGCCGCGGGGTTCCTGCTCCTGGACGACCGGGACGACGGGGTTTCTGCGTACTGGGGTGTGACTCCCTCGGGCAGAGCCGGGTACCTGGGGGCGCGGCTGGGGCTCTTTTCCGCCGCCGCTTTCCTTGCGGGCGTCCTGGCAGCCCGGGCTTCCGGGCTGGGGAGGCCGGACCTGGGCCG
>JBGSPT010000010.1:0-20133 GCA_041738475.1 Treponematales bacterium | reverse complement strand
CCCCGACCGGCCGGCAGCGCCGGCCGGTCGCCCTCCGTGGTGAGTCCTGCTAAAGCAGCTTATCCCTTTTTCTGGTACACCGTCACCGTCTGGAAGGCGAACTCGACTTTCTCCTCGTCGAAGCGGCGCTTGATCTCGATGTGCATGGAGTTCTTGGCTTCCACGAAGTCGTCCTTGGCGAACCAAACCCCGAAGAAAAGGCTGATTCCGCTTTCCCCGAAGCCTTCCACGATGAAGATGGGGTTCGGGGATCGCAGGATCCAGGGGTTGGCGTCGGCGGTTTCGAGCAGGATTCTGCGCGCTTTCTCGATGTCGTCCCCGTAGGTGACGGAGATGTTGATGTTCAGCCGCCGGATGGGATACCGGGTGACGTTGGTGATGTTCGACTTGACCAGGGTCTCGTTCGGGATCCGGACCAGGCGGTTGTCGAAGGTCTTGAGCTTGACCGATAGCATGTCGATGGAGTCCACGACCCCGACGGTGCCGCCGCCCACGTCCAGGACGTCCCCCACGGCGTAGGCCTTCTCAGTCAGGAGGAAGATCCCGCTGATCAAGTTGGATATGGAGGTCTGGGCGGCGAAGCCGATGGCGATGCCCGCGATGCCCGCGGCTCCCAGAAGTGCGGACAGGTCCAGGCCGGCGGCGTTGGCCAGGTTCACGGCCACCAGGAAGAAGCCGATATAGCGCACGAACTTGACCAGGAGTTCCGACGTCCTGGGGGACAGGGTCTTCCGGGAGAACTTCCTGGTCACCGCGACGGCGATCCGTACTACGATCAGCCCGAGTACCAGGATGCCCGCGAGCTTGAGGGCGGTGCCCAGGGCATCCAGGGTGATCAGGTCGTCCAGGGTTTTCTTAAGGTTCAGGTTGTCCAATGCCCTGACCGCGGGGCTTGAGCCCTGCATGGCGGTGCCTCCTTGCCGGGTTCAGATGCCCGTTATATACCGTAGGAAATCCATGCCCCGGGAGAAGAACCTCTCCTCGGGGCCCCTTCTGGCGGCGTGGCGTACCTCCATCCTGCCCAGCAAGGGGTCCATGCCCCGCTTCGGCTTGACCTGCAGCCCGTCCGCGGTGAAGGAACACAGGACCCGGTCCGTGGCGTAGATCCCCTCCCCGCCGAAGACGGACAGGATGTCCGTCGGGATGCACAGGCGGGAGAGGTCCATGCCCTCGGCCATGTCGTTCCGCACGGTGATCGGACAGACCGCCAAGGCCGGCGAAGGATCCGACAGGAAGCGTCCCAGCTCCTCGGCGGCGCAAAAATCGGAGATCACGGCCTCGCAGAGGACTCCCTCCTGGGGAGATCCGAACCAGGAGTTCTTCCTCCGCCGGAGAGGGAGGGAGCCCAGCATGGTTCCCTCCGCCGCCAGGATCTCCGCGTGGAGGGGAAGGAAGACGTAGCCGTCCAGCTCCACCCCCGGGAGGATCGACACCGCCGCTCCGAGCTGGACTTCGTACGCCCTCGGGGAGAGCATGGGCCGGAGGGTGAGTTCCGCCGCGCCGAGCAGGGCGGAATACCTCCATTCCAGGGACTTGGGCGGGGTCCGGACCGCTGCGGCGGGGGAGGGCCGCTGGGGCTTGGCGGCGTATTCCGAGGCCACGCCCCACAGGACTCCCTCGGCGCGGAAATAGAGGCTGGCTTCCGGGAAACGGATCACGTAGGCCGTTCCGGGGGAGAGGGCGAAGGTGGACCACATGGCTTCCTCCGATGTTCCGGTGCGCCCGCGTCGTTCGGAGATCTCCGGGCGCGCTCCGCGACCGGGCTAGGCCCGCGCCATTGCCCGGATGAACTCCAAACCGTATACTCGGACCCGCGCGGACGGATTCTAACGATACAGGATAATTCGCAGGGGCTCAACTGCCCGATCCGGAAACCGCGCGGGTAGGGATATGACCACCTTCGAAGGGTTCGTCGAGGGCCCCGGGGAAACCCGGCTCGACGTCTACGTGGCGGAAACCTTGCGACTCCTGACTCGATCCCAGCTGAAGGCGCGCCTCCTGGCCGCCTCGGTAAACGGGAAAACCGCCAAACCCTCTCGTATCCTCCGGGAAGGGGATCTTCTGTCCCTGTCCTGGGAGGAGGAGCCCCCCGCGGGCTTGGAGCCCGAGGACTTACCCCTTGCGGTCCTCTACGAGGACGAGCGGGTGATCGTGGTGGACAAGGCCCAGGGCATGGTGACCCACCCGGCCCACGGGAACTGGAGAGGAACCCTGGCCAACGCCCTGGCAGGCCGGTTTTCGTCCGGAGGAGGAGCCGCGGGCGGGGGAGCAGGCGCAGAGGTACGACGGCCGGACCGGGCCGGGATCGTGCATCGTCTGGACAAGGACACTTCGGGGCTCCTCATCGCTGCCAAGGACGCGGAGGCCCAGGAATTCCTGTCCGCCCAGTTCCGGGACCGAAGGGTGCTGAAGGAATACCTGGCCGTAAGCTCCCGCCCCCTTCCCGCCCCGGCGGGACGCGTGGAAGGGCGCATGGGCCGGGATCCCCGGGACCGAAAGCGCTTCGCCCCCGTGGAAAGCGGGGGCAAGATCGCCGTCACCGATTGGAAGGTGCTGGAACGCCTCGGACCCTACGCCCTCGTAGCCCTGCGTCCCCGGACAGGCAGGACCCATCAGCTCCGGGTCCACATGAAGGCCCTGGGCTGTCCGATCCTGGGGGATCCCCTCTACGGGCGCCGGGATCCTCGATTTCCGGAGGCGACCCTTATGCTCCACGCCCGGCGACTTCGCATCCTTCTGCCCGGGCGTTCGGAGCCCTCCACCTTCACGGCGGAGGTCCCGGAACGGTTCCGCCGGGTTCTGGCGGCCCTCCGCGCGGAATTCGGGGAATCGAATACGGTTTCCGGATAATTTTGACAGGATGGACAGGATTGGATCCAGGATGAACAGGATGGGAAGGAGAACTGGATGAATGGGTTGTCTATCACCTCTTTTCCTTCGATCCTGTTCATCCGTTCCTGATCCTGTCCATCCTGTCTGCTTTTTTATAACGAAGCGCCCCGCCGGGGGGGCGGGGCGGAAGTTCGATGCTCGTGGGCCGCGCGCGCCGCGGCGGGCCGTATCAATAATGGTTGGAGCGGTCTCCGTATCCCCCGGAGGACCGGGGCTTGTCCATGGCTTCGTTGACGCGGAGCTGGCGTCCCTCGAATTCTTTGCCGTCCAGGGCCTGGATGGCGGCTTGGGCCGCCGTCTCGTCCGCCATCTCCACGAAGGCGAAGCCCTTGGATCGGCCCGAGACGCGGTCCATTACGACGTTGGCGGAAACCACTTCCCCGTATTGGGAGAAGAGATTGTTCAGGCTGGATTCGGTGGTGGAAAAGCTGACATTTCCCACATAGATCTTTTTGGCCATGCCGGGGATCCTCGGGGTGGGGGCCGACGGGCGGCCCGCCGGTTCGATCCGCCCAGGGCGGATCGACGTCTTTTCCGTGAAGAACGGACGCGCTACAACTATAGACCCGCCGATCCGCGCCGTCAATTCCGATCTACGTTCTTTCTTGACAAATGGGAGTCGATTCGTATAATCATTTCCTAATAGTAAGTAGGAGGAGCCATGAAGGCTATTGTGTATTTAGCCCTTCCTCTTACTGGTTTGATCCTGGGATGGACGATCCGCTGGCTGTATGCCAGATTTCAACTTTCCTCGGCCGAGCAGTCGGCAGAGCGAATTAAACAGGAAGCGGTCAAGCAAGCCGAGGCCGAGAAGAGGGAAATCCTCGTCGAAGCCAAGGACCAACTCATTCGGGAGAGAAACCAGCAAGAGCGCGAGGTTCGGGAGCGCAGGGCCGAGCTCCAGAGATTCGAACGACGGATTCTGCAGAAAGAAGAGAGCATCGACAAGAAAGTCCAATCCCTGGACAAGCAGGAAGAGGTCCTGCAGGCCCGGGAGAGGGAAGCCCAGGAGAAAGAGGAGTACCTGGCGGGCCAGGAAGAGCGGTATCGCAAGGAGCTCGAGCGCATCTCCGGCCTTTCCGCCGAGGACGCCAAGAAGATCATCATCCAGGGCCTGGAGAACGAGGCCAAGCGAGACGCCCAGGTCATCATCAACAAGATCGAGCAGGAAGCCCAGGTCGCCTCGGATCGGAGGGCCCGGGATATCCTCGTCTCCACCATCCAGCGCCTGGCCACGGAGGTGACCACCGAGGTCACCGTGACCAGCGTCAGCCTGCCCTCGGACGAGATGAAAGGCCGGATCATCGGACGGGAAGGACGGAACATCCGGACCCTGGAGACCCTTACGGGCGTGGACGTGATCATCGACGACACCCCCGAGGCGGTCGTGATATCCTGCTTCGACCCGGTCCGCCGGGAGATCGCCCGGGTATCCCTGGAGAGGCTCATCTCCGACGGACGCATCCATCCCGCCCGTATCGAGGAGGTCGTCCAGAAGGTCACCCGGGAAATCAGCCAGAAGATCTACGAGGAAGGGGAGAAGGTCGTCTTCGACCTGGGCCTCCACAACCTGAACCCCGAGCTGATCAAGGCCCTGGGCCGCCTCCACTATCGCACCAGCTACGGACAGAACGTCCTGGCCCACTCCAAGGAAGTGGCGGTAATCGCGGGCATGCTGGCCGCGGAGATCGGCCTGAACCGGGAGATCGCCAAGCGCGGGGCCCTGCTCCACGACATCGGCAAGGGCATCGAGACCGACTCGGACCAGAACCACGCGGAAGTCGGCATGGAACTGGCCCGGAAGCTGGGCGAGGATCCCAGGGTCATCAACGCCATCGGATCCCACCACGCGGACGTGGAGCCCTCCTGCCCGGAGAGCGTCATCGTCCAGATGGCGGACGCCATCAGCGCCGCCCGGCCGGGAGCCCGCCGGGAGACCCTGGACAATTACATCAAGCGCTTGGAGAACCTGGAGAACATCGCGGAGAGCTTCTCCGGGGTGGACAAGGCCTATGCCATCCAGGCCGGCCGGGAACTCCGCATCCTGGTGAACAACGAGCAGGTTTCCGACGACGACGCCAAGGACCTCTGCAAGTCCATCGCGAAGAAGATCGAGACGGATCTGAGGTATCCCGGGCGCATCAAGGTCACGATCATCCGGGAAACTCGAATAGTCGAGTACGCGCGCTAGCGCGTTCTCGACTATTCGGATCGGAATCCTCCGGATTCCGGCTGACAACGAGAGCGAGTACGCGCGATGAAAAAGCGCCGAGCGCTTTTTCATCGCGGCTACGAAGCCCTTCGGGCTACATCGAGGTTTTCGGATCTACAATCGGGGAGCGGCGCGGCGCGCCGCTCCCGCTTTTTGGGCCCCTTTACGGGCCGGGGGGAAACGTGTGCAGGATACCGTCCGGGTGCTGATGCTGGGAGACGTGATCGGCGATCCGGGCCTCCGCGCCCTCTTCGCGGGTCTTCCGGGGCTCATAAGGAAAACACGGGCGGACCTTGTGACCGCCAACGGCGAGAACTCCGCCGGAGGCTTCGGCATAACCCGGGAAGCCGCGGAGCGGATGTTTTCCATTGGTGTAGACGTGGTCACTACGGGCAACCACGTATGGGAAAAGAAGGATATCGACAAGCTTTTGGATTCCGAACCCCGGATCCTCCGGCCCGCCAACTATCCCCCCGGTGCGCCGGGCGCGGGTTTCCGGGCCTTCGAGAAGGACGGGATATCCTGGCTCGTCCTGTCCCTCCAGGGCCGGGAGAGGCTCTATCCCATCGATTGCCCCTTCCGGACCGCCAAGGATATCCTCAGGAAGAACAAGGGTTCGATAGCCGTCGTCGACTTCCACGCCGAGTCCACGGAGGAGAAGGAAGCCCTGGCCTTCCACCTGGACGGCGAGGCGTCGGTCGTGGCGGGCACCCATACACATGTCCAGACCGCGGACGAGAAGATCCTTCCCGGCGGCACCGGCTATATCACGGACCTGGGAATGTCGGGGCCTGAGGATTCCGTGATCGGGGTCAAGACGGATATCTGCCTCAGGCGGAGCCTTTCCCAGATGCCCCTCAAGATGGAATCCGCCGAGGGGGAGGCCGGGATCCAGGGAGCCCTTTTCGAGGTGGACGTGAGAACCCGCAGGACCCTCTCGGTCGTCCGGATCCGCTCCTGATGACGGGGCGTTTTCAAGCCTTTCCTTGCGCTTCGATCCGGGAATGACGTATAGTTACCCTGATATGAGCGACCAGCTGGAACACGGCGTCTCGTCCCTGATCGACCGCCTGCAGCAAACCGAGCGCGAGTTGGAATCCACCTATCTGTCCCTCGGGGAACTTTTCCCCCGGCTGGTGGCGGAGACGGACGCGAGCGCGAAGGCGGCGGGCGAATCCCTCAATGCCGTCCTGGGTGCCCTGGACGGGGGCGGCAGGTCGGCGATCGAGGATTTCCTGGCTTCCGCCTCCAGTTTTTTCCGGGACCTGCGGGAGCGGGACAAGAGCTTCCTGGCCAGCGTGAACGCCGGCATCGATCGGATCGCAGCCTTGGACGAGATCATAGCCCGGGTTCGGACGGATTCCGAGGAGATGGAAATCGTCTCCCTGAACGCCCTGACCGCGGCCTTGAAATCCGGGTCCGCGGGACGCGGATTCTCCGTCATCACCGACGAGCTCAAACAGATCTCCTTCAAGACGATCTCCGTGACCGAGGACATCAGCTCCCGGGGTCACAAGCTCCTGGATTCCTTCCGCTCCCTCGGATCGATCCTGACCGACCTTGACGCGCTTCAGGAAAGCTTTTTCGAGGAGATCCGTCTGACCCTGTCCGGGGGGTTTTCCGCCCTGGAATCCCGGGTCCAGGAGTCGGCCGCCGCCTTCGGCAACCTCTCCCGGGAGGCGGCGGGGGTGCGGGAGCCCATCCTGGGCATCATGCAGGGCGTCCAGGTCCAGGACATCCTCCGTCAATCCATCGACCACGTCATCCTCTCCCTACGGGAGATCTTCAAGGATCCGACGGTCTCCCGGAAGGACGAGCTCGTCTTCACCGCCGCGGTCGCGGACCTGTCGGTGTCGGTTCTCGCGGACGTGATCGCCCGGATCCAGGAAGGCGTCTCCGGGATGGGAGGCCATGTGGACGAAGTCGTGGACTTCGTCGAGGCCATGGAAACCCGTCGCCAGCGGACCGTGAACATCTGCGAGGACTTCGGGATCGGCTCCGGGGAAGCCGCCGGGAAGGCGGAAACCTACCTGGCCTTGAAGGGACGGGCCCTGGCCGCGGGCCGCAGCCTGGCGGAACAGGTACGCCAGTTGAACGATTCCTTCAAGATCCTCTCCTCCCTCCTCGGGAAATTCCAGAACATCGTTGTCGCCTCGCGGATCGAGATCGCCCGGACCCGGGCCCTCTCCGTGGTGTCCAATACGGTGGCCGGGATGATCGAGATCACCGAAAGCCTGGGCCGGGACGTGGGACAGGCCACGGATCTGACCAAGACCTTCATAAAGACAGCCAGCGCGGAGATCCTGGCCTACGACAGGGTCCAGGAGAAAAACGACGAGAGGCTCAGCCTTTCGGTGCGCCGGATGGAGGACGAGCTCAGGCGCCTGGAATCCGCCCGGGAACGGGTCCGGGCGGCCATATCCTCCTTCCGCCTCTACACTCCGGAGTTCCTGGAGCTCATCCGGACCGCCCGGGATTCCCTGGGTCGTCTCTCCCGGCTCAAGGACGTCCTGGAGCTGCTCCGGGGCGAGATCGGCACTCTGAAGCGCCGGTCGACCCTGGAGGCCGAGGGCATCGCGGACGGAGGGGACGACCTGCATTCCATCCGGAACGAGCGCCTCCAGCGCATGGTGGAACGGTTCACGATCTTCACCCACAAGAAAACCGCCGGGGTCCTGGGGGATTTCAGCGTCGAGGAAGGCGCGGAATCCGGCGAGATCACCCTGTTCTGAGAATCCATGTACCGCTGTGAGATCCGGGGTTTCCCGGTCCCCGTCGTCACCCTCCACCCGGGGGAGTACTACTCCACCCGGGAGGACCTGGTGCTTTCCACGGTCCTGGGGTCCTGCGTGGCCGTGGCCCTCTTCGATCCTGGCTCCGGGATCGGGGGGCTCAACCATTTCATGCTCCCCGGATCCGTGGACAGGGTCCGGCCCCTACTGTCCGACAGCGCCCGGTACGGCATGTACGCCATGGAACTGCTGATCAACGACATGCTGAAGAAGGGAGTACGGAAGCAGGATCTCCGGGCCAAGGTCTTCGGCGCCGCCTCCCTGCTGGAGTTTTCCGGCGGTTCCTCGGGCAGGATTTCGGACAACAATATCCGGTTCACCTTTTCCTATCTGGAAGGAGAGGGCATACCCGTCCTGGCCCGGGACGTGGGGGGAGATCTGCCCCGCAAGATCTTTCTCTATTCCCGGACCGGCAAGGTCCTCCTGAAGCGGATACCCCGGACCCGGCTGACGGCGATCCGCAGGGAAGAAAGAAGCTTCCTCGAGGATATACGGACGAAGGAGGCCGGGCCGGTGGTCCTGTTCGACCGGGAAAAGCAGGAACCCTAGTCCCGGTCCCCGCAGCCGGACGCCAGGGTCTGATCTCCCCCGTCGCACTCCAGGATGAAGTCCCCCTGGGGCATGTAGACCCTCGAATAGGCCGGCACAGACCGAGTGAGCCAGACGTTGCCCCCGATGACGGATCCCCGGCCGATCACCGTCTTGCCCCCCAGGATGGTCGCGCCTGAATAGATGGTCACGTCGTCCTCGATGGTGGGGTGGCGCTTGACGTCCCCCTCGCTCTTTCGGACCGAGAGGGCCCCCAGTGTAACGCCCTGGTAGATCTTTACCCTGTCCCCGATGACCGCGGTTTCCCCGACGACCACCCCCGTGCCGTGGTCGATGAAGAACATCCGCCCGATCCGGGCCCCGGGATGGATGTCGATCCCGGTCTTTCCATGCAGGTATTCGCTCATCATCCTGGGGAGGAGGGGAATTCCGCGCTCCCAAAACCAGTGGGCGAAGCGGTGGGCCACGATGGCCTCCATGCCGGGATAGGAGAGAATGACCTCCTCCACGCTCTTGGCCGCGGGGTCCCCGGAGAAGGCCGCCGCCACGTCCTCCATCAGTACGGCGCGGAGGCCCGGCAGGGACTCCAGGAAATCGTAGGCCAGGTCGCGGGCCTCCATGTGGCAGGCCGCGGGGCAGCCTTTGCCGCTCTCCATGCGGTACCGGTAGTCCAGGCTGCGCTCCAGTTCCCGGACCAGGTTCCGGGCCGTCCGGTGGACTAGCTCCCCGATCAGGAAGTCGGCGTTCGTGTCTTCGATCCCGTCCTCCCGCCGGTACCCCGGGAAGGCCAGGGTTTCCAGGTCGTCCACGATGGAGGCCACGCTCTGCTTGGAGGGGAGGTTGGGGCCGTCGGAGTGGTTGATCCCCCCGGCCTCCTCGTAGGAGGAAAGAAGCTTCCGGACCGTGTTCGCCAGGGCGTCCATCAGGGAGCCTCCTGCGTCGCGGGCAGGGTCATGAAGCCGGTTTCGCGGTGCCGTCGACCCCTTCGGGTTCCCCGCCGCGCACGTAGCCCATGACCGTGAAGGCCGCGGCCATGCAGACCGCGCAGAATGCGAAGATTCCCCGGTAGCCGGCCAGGTCTATAATCCCGCCCGTGATGGGAGGGGAGAGGATGGCGGCGCCCTGGCTGAAGGTGTAGTACAGGCCCGTATATATCCCCACGGTGCCGTACCGTGACATCTGCCAGAGCATGGGGAAGGAATTCGTGACCACCGTGACCCAGAACATCCCGAACAGGAACAGTATCCCCCAGAACAGGTAGACCTTGGACATCCCCGCGAGCCCCAGGGCGGAGGCCAGGGGATCCAGGAAGAAGAGCAGCGTGACCAGGATCGTAAGGGCCGCCAGGGCGATCCGGATGGCCCGTTTCCGGCCTATCCTATGGGCGACGTAGCCCGAAGGGATCGCGAAGAGGGCGTAGGCTATGCCCACCATGCCCGCCGCGAAGGCGGCCCGGCCCTGGGAGACCCCCAGGGCCTCGATGCTGTACTTTCCGATGAAGGGAAGGACCCCCTGGTAGCCCAGGAACCAGAGGAAGAGGGACGCCAGGATCAGAAAGGCGCTTTTGTCCCCGCTGCCCGCAATGCCTTTCAGGGATTCCCGCAGGGGAACCCGGGCTTCCGAGGCGGATTCCCGGGTATCGCGTTCCCGTACGAACGCGAAGAGGAGAGCCACCGCCGCGACGACCAGGACTCCGGCTATCGGGAAGGGCAGGCGGCCCTTCGTGGGACCCAGGACGGGAAGGGTGAGGTCCAGATCCATGAGCCTGGCCAGGCCCAGGGTTCCCACTATGCTGGCGATTCCGCCCATGGTGTTGATGACCCCGTTGGCCTCGGATCGGAATTCCCCCGGCACGATGTCCGGCATGAGGGCCACGACGGGCCCCCGGGCCGCCTGCTTCCAGAGGTTGAGCAGGAAGATCGCCGCCACCAGGACGACCAGGGAAGCCGCCGCCGCGTAGGGCAGCCAGGCGAAGCAGAGGGCCGTCAGGGGCAGTGTGACCAGGATGAAGGGCATTCGCCGTCCGATCGGAGTACGGATCTTGTCGGACCATACGGCTACGAGGGGGATCAGGAACAGGGCGAAGATGTTGTCCAGGGTCATGACGGACCCTACGATGCCCATGGATCGGATGTACTTGCCCAGGAAAATGGGCACATACGTATCGTACAGGGGATCCATGAGCCCCATGGTGAAGAATCCGAACCCGATCAGGAACGTGGTGCCCAGGAAGGGCCGGAAACCTTGTTGGACCTTTGACATAGCGAACGCTCCTTTCGGTATCAGTGGTCGGTGGTCAGGAGCCGGTGGTCAGGATTCAGGACCAACCGGACGGCGGCGGATAGTTCCAGTCGTATGACCGCCGAGCCGACCGTCGGGATCGACGAAGACCTTCGGTCTTCGTCGCCGCGAGCCGCGTCAGCGGCTCGCGGCGTCATCTGATTTCCCCCGCGCCCTCTTCCCGTATCCTCAACCGGGTCACGCAGCCCGGACCCAGGACGCGTTCCATGGTATCCCGGTATTCCTTGAATCCGTCCAGGGGTACGAAGACCTGGATGGTGCCCTCGAAGCCCCCGCCGTGGACGCGGCAGGCGCCTCTCTTGCGAAGTAAAAACTCCGAGAGGGCCAGGGCCAGGGCCAGCCCCTGGCTGCGGGGATCCCCGGGGGCCTGGACATTCTGCAGATACCGCCAGGACGAGGAACCAGAGCGGCCGGCCAGCTTTAGGAAGCGCTTCATCCGGCCGTCTTCCAGGGCCTTGCCCATGGAGAGGACCCGCTCGTTCTCCTCCATGAAATGGAGAGCCCTAAGGGCCGCGCGGTCTCCGGCAGCGGCACGGATCTCGGGCAGTTTCCGCAGGAGTTGTCCGGGTTCCAGGCCCCGGAGGGTCTCCTTGCCGAAGACAGAGGCCGCTTCCCGCATCTCCCGCGGGATCGCGGCGTACTCCTCCGTCAGGTCCGCGTGGCTTCCGCCCGTTGCGACCACGGCCAGGGCATACCCTTCCTTTTCGAAGTCGGCCTTTATCTTCCGGATCCGGGGGAATGCGGGATTCTCGAAGTCAATGAGCAGGACGCCTCCCACCGCAGACGCCGTCTGGTCCATAAGGCCGCAGGGCTTGCCGAAATGTCGGTTTTCCGCCCGCTGGCCGATCCGGGCGAGTTCTTCGGGCCGGATGCCGCCCTCGTTGTACAGGCCCGAAAGGATAGTGCCGAGAAGGACCTCCAGGGCGGCGGAGCTGGACAGCCCGGAACCCGTCGGTACCCGGGAGTTCAGGATTCCCCTGAATCCCCCCGTCCGGTATCCCGCATCCGCGAATCCCTCGGCGACCCCGCGGATCAGGGCTTCCGTGGAGCCTCGCTCGGCTTCATCGGGTTCCAGCCGGGCAAGGTCGACCCGGAAGGGACGGTCCCAGCCGTCCGACCACAGCTCGACTTCCGGACCCTCCGAGGGTACGACGGCTGCGGCCATGTCCAGGGTGACAGCGGCGCAGAGCACCCGGCCGCGATTGTGGTCTGTGTGGTTTCCGCCCAGCTCGGTGCGGCCCGGGGCGGAGAAAAAACGGGGGACGCCGCCGAAGGCCTGGGACGCGCGGTCCGCGAGGTCCCGGTACCGCTTGACATGAACGGCCGCCTCGGCCTTGCCGTAGATCTCTGCAAGGCGTTTCTGGAAGCTCTTGGTTCCCGGGGTTGGAGCGGCCGCGTCCATCAAGTCCTCCCGCCGCGTCCCCGGTGTGTCCAATACGTCGGTTGCTTTTTAGTCGGCTCCGAACGCGGCGGGCGCGAACGGGAGATAGGATATCATCCGGGAAGCCGTAAGGGAAGGACTCAGGACTCAGGAGCCTGCCGGACGGCGGTGGATTCCCGCCCGTCAATGGTCAACGGGAAGTCAACCTGTCGCCTGGTTCCCGAGTCCTGTTTCCTCTCTCCGTCGCCTGCATGCCTAGTCGACCCTGAGTCCTGTCGTCTTCTTTCAGGCGGACAGCTCGGCTATGTATCCGGTACGGACGCAGGTGTCGAAGAGTTCCTTGGTCATGAACTCTTCCTGGACGTCCTCCCAGTCCTCGTGGCTGTGGACGATCCGGACGAAGTATCCGTTCTCGATTTCGTTGATGAGTTCGAGGATGGAGGGCGCCTGGCTGGTGCCCCGTATTGCGAATTGTTTCATGCACTTCCTCCTGGAAAGCTCCGCCCCGCGCTGCCGCGGCCGGCCGGACGATCCGTTTAGATTTTCGGAGGAAGCCGGGCTTCCGCTTAACGCCAAATCCGGGGTGTCCAGGGGATAAAAAACAGCCCGGGACGGAGAGTCCCGGGCATGCATAGAGGGCCGGTTCAGGCCCCTCAGAATCCGGCTTACTGGGCGGCCTTGAGGGCTTCGGCGGCGACCTTGAAGAACTCGCCCACCGTCACGGAGACCCCGGAAATCGCGTCGGTCTTCCCGTCGGCCTTTACAGCGATCTTGGAAATCTCCTGGGATTTGACCAGGGCTGCGGCCATCCGGTCCGCCTGGACATTCCACTCGCCCTGCTTGGCGTTCATCTTGTAGGAACCCTTGATGGCCCGCACGTACTTGCTGTCCCCGCCGGCCTTGTTGGCCGCGTTGGAGACGGCGCTGACGATGCGGCCGTTGACGATGGTGATCAGGGCCGTGGCGGCGTACCCGCTCTTGTCGAATTCCGGAGCCTTTGCGTAGAACCATCCGTCCTTCTTGTAGGAACCCTTGGCGACGGGACCCGCGGCCAGGGCCTTGGGTACCAGGTCGAGGAATTCCTTGACGGTGATGGACACGCCGGAGATGGCGTCGGTCTTGCCGTCGGCCTTTACGGCGATCTTGGCCGCGTTCCCGACCTTCACGAGCTCGGCCTCCACCCGGGCGGCTTGCACGTCCCACTCGCCCTGCTTGGCCACCTTGGCCATGCCGTACTGCCCGGCCTTGGCGACGGTCTTCTTGTCCGCCAACCCGAGGTTGTTGATGCCGTTCCAGTTGGCGGCCACGATCTTGCCGCCCTTCACCTCGAGGACGGCCTGGTAGCGCCAGCCGCTCTTGGAGTATTCGGTCTGCTCGGCGAAGTAAAAACCATCCTTGGGCGCCTGGGCGAAGGCGGAACCGGCGACGGCCAGTACAAGCGCGAACGCAAAAATCTTCTTCATATTCTCTCCTTCCTGGGGGATAGCAATAAAACTATATAGATATAATGGCCATGGAATGTCCATTATGTCAAGGGCTCACGGTGGACGGTGGTCAGTGGACGGTGGTCAGTGGACGGTGGCCGGTGGTCAGTGAATAGTGCCCGATTAGTGGTTCCTGCCATCGGTGCGTGGAAGCCGGCCGCGAACTGTCATCATTTCTGTCCACTGTCCACCGTTTACCGTTCACTATCCACAGGCCACCGTCCCGTTGACACCGGCTTGAAGCTCCTATACCGTTGATACTACGAACAACCGTACCCAGGAGGCCTCCATGAACCCTCTCGCGGAAGAGCTGAACCGGACACTGACGGGAACCTGCGCCGCCCGCCTGCTTTCGGCGTCCGGCACCCGTATGTACTTTCCCAAGGGCATCCTCTCCCAGTCCGCGGAGGCATCGGAAAAGGCCAAGGTTTTCAACGCCACCATAGGGATGTCCTTCGTAAAGGGCCAGCCCATGATCCTGGACGCGATACGGAACCATCTTCCGGGACTTTCTCCGGTGGAGGCGGTAGCCTACGCCCCCACGGCGGGCGTGCCCGCCCTCAGGAAGCGGTGGAAAGAGGAGCTCGTCCGGAAGAACCCCACCCTCAAGGGCGTACCGATCTCCCTGCCCGTGGTGGTGCCCGGCCTGACCGCCGGAGTCTCCTTCCTGGCGGACCTCTTCGTGGATCCCGGGGACGCGGTGGTGCTCCCGGACCTGTTCTGGCCCAACTATCGGCTGATCCTGGAGGAGCGCAAGGGCGCCCGCCTGGCCACCTATCCCATGTTCACTCGCAGTAGCGAGTCTCGCAGTAGCGAGTCTCGGGCCGTCGGTTTCAACGTGGAGGGCTTCAAGGCCGCCCTGGAAACCGAGGGACGCGTCCGGGGCAAGGTCGTGACCATCCTGAACTTCCCGAATAATCCCACCGGGTATTCCCCGACCCTCCAGGAGGCGGAGGCCATCGTGGCCGCCCTGGAACAGGTCGCGGCGGGCGGAACCGACATCCTGGTGGTCTCCGACGACGCCTACTTCGGCCTCCAGTACGAGGAGGGAACCCTGCGGGAATCCCTCTTCTCCCGGCTCGCGGGGAGGAATCCCCGCATCCTGGCCGCCAAGGTGGACGGCCAGACCAAGGAGGACTACGTCTGGGGTTTCCGCTCGGGTTTCCTGACCTTCGGCTGTCCGGGATTCCAGGAGGACCAATACGAGGCCCTGGTCAGGAAGGTGATGGGGGTGGTCCGCTCCTGCGTGTCCAACTCCGCGGCCCCGACCCAGTACATACTCCACAAGGCCCTGGAGACTCCGGGCTACGAGGAGCAGAAGGCCCGGTACAGGAAGATCCTCGAAACCCGGTACCGAAGGGTCAAGGATTTCCTGGCCGGACACCCCGCTCCGGCCTGCCTGCGGCCTCTGCCGTTCAACTCCGGCTACTTCATGAGCTTCGAGTGCGACGGGGTGTCCGCGGAGACCCTCCGGAAGAAGCTGTTGGACGAAAAGGGCATCGGCGTTATCGCCCTGCAGGAGAAATGGCTCCGGGTGGCCTTCTCCAGCGTGGAGGAGGAGGATGTCGATCCGCTCTACACGGAGATCTTCGCCGCCGCGAAGGCCCTGATGGGATGAGTCCGGCTCGCCGATACTGAATCCAGGATGTATCGGAACCGTATCTCCGCCGTAGGTCTTGCCTGCCTCGCCCTCTCCCTGTCGGCCGCCGCACTTTACGCCTCCGAGGCGGAGACCGGGGAAGCCTCCTGGTACGGTCCCGGCTTCCACGGCCGCAGGACCGCCAACGGGGAGGTCTTCGACAAGGAGGCCATGACCGCCGCCCACAGGACCCTGCCCTTCGGCACCCTGGTGCGGGTCCGGAACCTGGACAACGGCCGGGAGGCGGTGCTCCGGATCAACGACCGCGGTCCCTTCGCCCGGGGCAGGATCCTGGACGTGTCCGAGGCGGGCGCTCGGGCCCTGGGCATGGTAGAGGCCGGGACGGCCCGGGTACGGATAGAGATCGTCCGAAAGGAAGGGACCGTAGCGTCGGGAACTCCCGCGGCGGGGACTTCCCCGATTCCGGCGGGCTCCGGACCGGCCGTGTCGGTCCGCATCCAGGTGGCCTCCTACCGGGACGCCGTGAACGCCGGCCGCACGGCGGAACGGCTCCGGCTTTCCGGCATGAATCCCTCCCTGGAAACCGAAGGCGCGTTCACGCGGGTCGTACTTGCGGGAATCCTGCCCGGCGAGAAGGATGCCCTGGTGAGGCGCCTGGCGGAACTGGGGTATCCCGGGGTCCTGGTGCGTACGGAAACGCGGTACTGAAGGAGCCAACGGCCCCCGAATAAGAAGAAGCCGCCGGCGATACCGGCGGCTTTCTTTTGAATGTCGAGTCGGGTCAGTCCAGCACGTACGCTTTCAGGGGCGGGAAGCCGTTGAAGTAGATGGAACTGTAGCTCTGGGTGTAGGCCCCGGTGGTCAGGATGTAGGCCCGGTCTCCGATGCGGGCGCTGGTGGGCATCATGTAGGTGGTCTTCTCGTACAGGATGTCCATGGAGTCGCAGGTCGGGCCCGCCAGGATGACGTCCACCTGTTTGCCGGAACCCTTGAAGTAAATCGGGTACTTGATTGCCTCGTCCAGGGTCTCGATGAGGCCCCCGAACTTGCCGACGTCCAGGAAGACCCAGGGGTACAGGTCGTGCAGGGATTTCCGGGCGATGTTCACGATCTCCGTCACGATCACTCCACAGTCCCCCGCCATGGACCGCCCGGGCTCGATGATGACCCGGGGCCAGTGTCCGTCGAAGTTGTTGAGCAGGTAGTTCTTGATGTCCTCGGCGTAGGCCTCGATGGCGTTCGTGGGCTCAAGGTAGTTGGAGGGGAAGCCTCCACCCATGTTGACCATCTGGAGCTCGATTCCGTGCTCTTCCCGGGCCCACTTGAAGATCCCCCCCGTGGTCGTGAGGGCCGTGGACCACTGGCCGATGTCCCTCTGCTGGCTCCCCACGTGGAAGGAAATGCCGTAGGGCTCCAGGCCCAGGTCCTTGGCCCTGAGGACGAGGCGGCGGGTCTCGTCGGGATGGCTGCCGAACTTCCGGGACAGGGGCCAATCCGCGCCCATGCCCTCGGTCAGGATCCGGAAGAAGACCCGGGAACCCGGGGCGGCCCGGGCGATCTTCTCCACGTCCGGTGTGGAATCCGTGGCGTAGAGCCGTATCCCCTTCTCGTAGAAATAGGCGATGTCCTTTTCTTTCTTGATGGTGTTGCCGAAGCTCATCCGGTCCGGGGAGACTCCCAGCCTGAGGAGCTGGTCGAGTTCGTACCGGGTGGCCACGTCGAAGCTGGAGCCCAGGTCCCGGAGGGTGGAGACCACCTCGTCCATGGGATTGGCCTTGACGGCGTAATAGACCTCCGCGTAGGGCAGGAGGGCCCGAAGCTGGGCGTATTTCTTCTTGACGATGTCGAGATCGACGATCAGGCAAGGGGTTTCCTTGTCGCTGGCGAACCGCTCGATCCGCTCGAACTGCTCTTGGGACATGTAAGTTTCGAGCGGAAAACGGTACTGATCCTCCATGGGCCTGCCTCTGGGGATTCCGGATGACCGTCCTATAAAAACGGCATAGCCGGAGCATAGGGACGGGCTTGCCTCTTTGTCAAGGATGCGGTAAACCGTCGATTATGACAGGCTTTTTCATCAAAAAGGCGTTCTTCGACGGCTGGGACCATCTCTGGGGACTCGTTGCCCTAAACCTGGGCGCCCTGGCTCTCCTGTCCGGTTTCGTGCTCGTCCCCTCCGCCCTGGGGCTTCCGGGCGGCTGGCTCTGGCCGGTGCTCGGGTTTCTGCTCCTGGCGGCCTATTCCCTGGTGTGCGCGGCGGTCTTGCGGGACGCGGCGGAATACAGGAACCTTTCCCTTTCCGCCTTCCGCAAAGCCATGAGGACCCATGCCGCCGCGGGGCTGGCCTACGGAATCGCCCTCGCCCTCATCTTCCTCCTCCTTCTGACCGCCCTTCCCTTCTACCTTTCCCACGGCGGATTTCTGGGCTGGTTCGCGGCGGGAACCCTGTTCTGGTGTTCCCTGATCGTATTGTTGGCCCTGCAGTGGTTTCCCGCGGTCCGAGCTCTTCTGCCCGGGTCCCTTGGGGCTTCGGTACGGAGATGCTTCCTGCTCCTGGCGGACAACCTGGGATTTTCGATCTTTCTGGCCTTCTACTCGACGGCGGGATTCGTCCTCTCCGTACTGTCCGCCTTCCTGGCTCCCGGAATTTCGGGGATGGCGTTGGGATCCGTGGCGGCCCTCAGGCTGCTTCTCCTCAAATACGACTGGCTGGAAGCCCATCCCGGCGCTGACCGGCGGAAAATTCCCTGGCACGAAATCCTGGAAGAGGAGGGAGAGCTGGTCGGCAAGCGGACCTTGAAGGGGATGATCTTTCCCTGGAAGGAATAAGGAGGTTCCTTTCCCCGGCCTATCCCTTCGGTTGACCTGCCGCCCCGGATGCCCTATATTCGTTCCGTATGGCCATACTCACCAGCCAGCAGATATCAAAATACTACGACACCTTCCGGACGATCGACGTCACATTCACGAAGGAAGTCCTGAAATCCACGGCCCTCCTTCCCCAGCAGGTCTGCCTGAAATGCATCGGGGAGCAGTGGCCCTGCGTCATCTATTCCACCTCCTTTTCCGGCGCCAAGATCCTGGCCAGCGCCAAGAGCGCCCTGGGGGAACGGATCAAGCGGGCTAACAACATGGTCAGCCTGCGCTTTTCCTTCAAGATCTCCGACAAGACCGATCCCCGGGCTTTTTTCGTGGCCGGCAAGGTCACGGGCTTCGCCCCCTATGCCCAGTCCAACGGAGACCTCCAGTTCATCAACATCCAGTATACCCAGCGGCCGCCGGACGACCTCATAGAGATCCTGGGGCGCCTCTTGGAGGCCAACGTAAACTCCACCCGCCGGCGGGACGAGCGGATCCTCCTGACCGCGGATGCCATGCGGCGCATCGGCCTCCAATCCAAGGATACCTTCGTCTTCATCCAGGGTGTCCCTCGCAAGTGCATTATCAGGGACCTTTCCTTCGGAGGGGCCAAGGTCATCGTCGTAGGCCTGGCCAAGTTCCTGGTGGGCAAGGAATGCCTTCTGCGCCTGGAATTTGACGAACCCCGGGAGGCCCTGGACGTCAAGGGCAAGGTGGTCCGGTACGAGGACGTGGAGGGAAGGAAGGATCTTGCGGCGGTGGCTGTCCAGTTCGACGAGCCTTCCGTACCCATGAACTACAAGATCCATGTCAATGACTACATCGTGCAGACCCGCGGACCGAAGCCGGAAGACGGGGCGGCGGCCCTCGGTCCGGGTCCGGGCCCGAAGGGCGGCGGGGAAACCGATGGAAGATAGCGAAGAATCCCGTCTCCGGAACATCGTCTTCGTTCGCCTGCCCGAGGATTTCGCCCGCTCCATCGGGGGCTTCAAGCTGGACCCTTCCATAGCCCTGCCCGTTGAGACCGGCGGCGACCCGGAGCGGTTCCATCCCGGGGACCTGGTGCTGGAAGCCCTCCTGGCGGGGATGCTGAGGGTCCTGGCCTACCGCCCCGAACATCCCGACGCGGCGTACTACCGGAGTTTCGTGACCACCGTGAAGCCGGCCATCCTGCCGGAGCTTTCGGAGGCGGGGATCCTGAAGAGCCGCAACGGGGACCTGGACGTTGCGGAGGAGATTTTCCGAGCCCTCATGGGACTCTATCCGGACCGGCCGGAATCCTACCTCAATCTCGCCTCGGTGTATGAGAAGCGGGCGGAAGAGTACGGCCGGCTGGACAATTCCGGACTGGAGGAGGAATTCACCCAGCGGGCCTTCGACCTGTACCGGCGCCTTCTGGCCTTCGAGCCCCCGGTGCCGGAGGCATACTACGAAGCCGCGTACTTCCACCTCAAGAACCGCGGGTACGACCGGGCCCGTGAGCTGTTCGAAACCTACGCGACCCTGGGAGCCGACGAGGAGCGGGTGGCCCGGGCCCGGGAAATCGTCCGGAAGCTACAGGCCCAGGGCAGCCTGGATACCCTCTTCAAGGAAGCCTACGATTTCATCCGCTTGGGTAAGGAAGAGGAAGGGATCGAGAAAGCCCGGGAATTCCTTTCCGCCTACCCCAAGGTCTGGAACGGCTGGTTCCTCCTGGGCTGGGGCAGCCGTAGGCTCCGGCGATGGGCCGAGGGCCGGGAGGCCTTCGAGAAGGCGATCGAGCTGGGAGCCCGGGACGCGGATACCTACAACGAGCTGGCCATCTGCCTGCTGGAACTCGGGGAGTACAAGGAATGCCGCAGGCGCCTGGAGGCCGCCCTCAGGCTGGAACCGGACAATGTCAAGATCGTCTCCAACCTGGGGACCCTGGCCCTCAAGCAGGGCCGGCGGTCGGAGGCGGAGAGGTTTTTCCGGACCGCCCTGGAGCTGGACCCCCGGGATCCCCTGGCCAAGAGCCTCCTGGAATCCCTGGCCTCGGGCGATGGCGGCGCGGGCTAGGACGGGGTCCCCGGGCGCCGCGCCGC
>JBGSPT010000052.1:0-4248 GCA_041738475.1 Treponematales bacterium | reverse complement strand
CCTCCGCGGGCGCCACCCTACCCTTCCCCTTCCAGGGCGGATACGTGGACGCCTTGCGCCCCGCGTGGGCCAGTTGCAGAGCGATCCGGCAGCCCGCGTCCCGGGCCGCCTGGATGACGGGCCCGAAGGCCCGGGCATGCTCGTCGCTCCAGATGCCGAGATCCGAGGGACTGATGCGCCCTTCGGGGGAAACCGCGGTCGCCTCGACTACGACCAGGCCTACCCCTCCCAGGGCGCGCTCGGAGTAATGCCGTACATGCCATTCCTGCGGAAATCCGTCCCGGGCCGAATACTGGCACATGGGAGCCATGAACAGGCGGTTCGGTATGCCGAGGGAACGAAGGTTCAAGGGTTCAGCGAAATATGCGGGCATAGTACCTCCGAGGCAGGGTTCCACTATAGCTTCAAAGGATCCGAGTCGTAAACGGTCTGCGGCATCTGATGCCGCGATCCGTACCATCGAGAATTTCCGGGCCGACCCGCGTAGGGCGCGGGAGGCGTCCGCCTTGTGAAGATCGAAAAAACGGTATATATTCGCCCATCCCGTCCCATGGAGCACGCCATGACCTTCCAGGAAGTCCGAGAAACCGCGAAAAAGAACATCGGCCCCCACTGCCGGGTCTGCCCCGAATGCAACGGCGTGGCCTGCAGGGGCGAGGTCCCCGGCCCTGGAGGGAAGGGCACGGGAGCCGGATTCATGCGCAACTACCAGGAACTCCGGAAAGTGCGCCTGTCCATGGATACGATCTATGAGCCCCGTGGGGTATCCACGGAGGCCGAACTGTTCGGACGGACATTCCGGATGCCCGTATTCGCCGCTCCTATAGGGGCCGTCAGCCTACATTACAACGATACCTACAGCGACGGAACCTACTCCGCGGCCGTGGTTTCCGGATGTGCCGCCGAGGGATCCGCGGCCTTTACGGGGGACGGTCCCAAGGATCCCGCGTTTTTCGAACCCCTGGAGGCGATCCGGGCGGCCGGGGGCGTCGGAATACCGACGATCAAACCCTGGAGCGTGGGGGAAGTGATCGAGCGGGCCAAAAAGGCCGAGGAGGCGGGAGTCTTCGCCCTGGCCATGGACATAGACGCGGCGGGCCTTACCGTCCTGGCAGCCATGGGCAAGCCTGTATCCCCGATGTCCGTGGAAGCCGTCTCGGAGATCGTCGGAGCCTTGAAGGTACCTTTCATCCTGAAGGGGATCATGACCGCGGGTGCGGCACGGAAAGCCGTGGAAGCGGGGGTTCAGGGTATCGTAGTCTCCAACCACGGAGGCAGGGTCCTGGACGAGACGCCGGCCACCATCGAGGTGCTTCCGGATATCATAAAGGCCGTGGAAGGAAGGATCAAGATCCTGATCGACGGCGGATTCAGGACCGGTCTGGACGTATTCAAGGCTCTGGCCTTGGGAGCCGACGGGGTGCTGATCGGACGCCCCTTCGCCTACTCCGTCTACGGTGGAGGCGCGGAAGGTGTAGCGCTGTACCTGCGAAAGATCCGGGCGGAGCTGGAGGAGGCCATGCTCATGACCGGCGCTTCCCGGATTTCCGAGATCGACTCGTCCAAGGTTCACCGGGAAGCCTAGCCGGGCAGGCTCCTGCCGGCTCCGGGACCGCGCCGCGGTCCCGGAGCGAACGGGAAGAGTCTACCGGACGTCCTTGTCCTGGACCGTCTTCCTCTTGTCCGCCTTGGCGTTCTTGACGGCTTCATCGCAGAGTGCGCGGACCTTGTCCGACAGGGCGTCGATTACGGTGGCCGAGCACTTCATGTCCCCGGATTCCTTGATGTACGCCTTGACCTTGGACGCGATTACGAGGGTCTCTTTCTCTGCCATATCTGCTCCTATGAATTTTTCCGTGCCGGGGAAACTTTCGTCCCCCGGGTACACGGTATAAAGATATAGTAGGACATCCGCGCGCTCCTGTCGAGAAGAAAGCGCGATGGAGCCTCATGGATCCCTATCGGGATTCCAGCTCCTGAAGGACCAAACGCAGCAGGGCCTCTCCCAGAAGGGTCAACTCCGACTCCGACAGTAGGCCGGGCAGATCCCCCTTCGTGTGGTAAACGGAGGTGTCGTATTCGCAGATGCTCACGGCCCTTGCCCCCGCCCGGGGAAGGTGAGCGTGATCCAGGTTATACACCGGAGCCCGCTCGAAGGCGCGGAATCCGGCTTCATTAAGCATCGCGAGTATCGCCGCCGCGAGCTCCCGGCTGCCCGGATCCCCGTTGTGAAAGACCGTGAGGGCCATGTCCGAACGGGAACCCACCATGTCCAGGTTGATCACCCGTACTCCTTTTAGAGGAAACGGCTGCCCCGCCGCGAGGGCCCAGGATCCTCCCAGGTTCACCTCCTCTCCGTCGGTCAGAACCAGGGCGAAATCCACTGTCGGCGACCTTCGGGCAACGGCTTCCGCGATCCGGACCGCCAGGGCCGCTCCGGAGGCGTTGTCCAGGGCTCCGGGAAAGTGGCTGCCGTCCGCGTCGGTGCCGACATGGTCGTAGTGGGCCATGAGAGCGAATTCCGGCATGAAGGCGCCTCCGTCGCCGTTCCAGGCCGCGATGACGTTCCGGCCCCGCGCATCCTCGAACCGTACGGGGCTTGCCATCCGGACCCGCGCCTTTTTCCCGCAGGCTTCGACAAGCCGGGCATAGGCGTCCGGGGAGACCGCAAGGACGATCATTCCCCGTTTCGCTTCCACGAGGGCGCCCGGCGCCGCTCCGGTGTATCCGGTCCTCTGGGCAGGACTGCCTTCCGGCAGTTCCAGGATGACTCCGGCGGCGCCCCGGTCGGCGAAGGTCCCCAGATCCGCCGGATTGTAGGCGGAAGCGGGGACCAGGAGGACGGAGCCCCCGGGAAACTCTCCCCGCCTGTTCTCGAGCAGGAAGAGAGGCCCCTCGACGCCGCCTCCCGTCCACCCTCCCCTCGGGGTCTCCCGGAAATCCCTGCGGTATTCGAACACCTCCCGGCCTCCCCCGGGAAGGAAGATCTCGAGCCCGGCATCCCCCCGGTTGTACCCCGGCCGCTCGGGGAATTCCTGGAACCGGATCTCGTACCCGGCCTTCCGAAGGATGCCCGCAAGCCGCTCCGCCGCCCTGCGGCCTCCGGGGGATCCGATCATCCTTCCCTCGTATTCGGCGGCCGCAAGTTCTTCCACCAGGGAAAGGACCTTCCCGCCGTCCACGGAGGCCGGGATCCGGGGTCCTTGTTCGGCGACGGAGAAGAGGACCGCCGCGAGGAATAAAATCGAAACAACGAAACGTTTTCTTTCGTCCCCTTCCACGGATCTCTCCTACTCAGTCGGAATGGAAAGCCATGAACCGCTCCATGAAATGCAGGAACACCTGGCTGTAGGGGTTCCAGAATATCAGGTCGCTTCCGTGACCCGCGGAGGGAAACTCCACCAGCACGGCGCTTCCGCCCCCCGAGGCGTTGTAGTCCCGGACGAAGCTCCGGATCCGGGCGGGATCCACCATACCGTCCAAGGCTCCCTGATAGAAAAGGGCGGGCGGATTCCCGGGGCCCAGGAGGGATGCCAGATCGTCCAGTTCCGGTCTCGCGGGGATGCCCATACCGGCGGCGTACCCGATTCCGGGATAGAACGGTATCACCCCGCGGACCGTGATTCGGGGATCCAGGCCCGTCCCCGGATGAGCCCGCGCATATCCGGAAGTTTGAGCGAGCGCCACGGCAAGGGCGAGGTGTCCCCCCGCGGAGGCGCCGCTCACGAAGACCCGGGCCGGATCGACGTCGAGTTCGGAGGCACGGTCCGCGAGGTAGGAGGAAAAAGCGCCCAGGTGCCGAAGCATGTCCTCGATCCCGAAGGGCCCGAGCATCCCCTTCGGCGTGGGTGCCCGGGGTCTGAAGGTACCCGACTCGGCCAATCCGTACTGCAGATCGAAGACCGCATATCCGCGGGAGGAGAAATGCCGGTTCACGTTGTTCATGTTACCGTACGCCTTGTCTCCGCTGTTCCATCCTCCGCCGTGGATACGAACGAGCACGGGATGAGGGCCGGGCTCCGAGGGAGACCAATGATCGAACCGGAATGTGAAGGACCGTCCGTCCGCCGTGGTCTCGCTATGGTAGGGCACGTAGAGCCGTGACCGGACCCGCCCCGGGGAGGTTCCCAGGAACATCCGTCCCAGGGAAAAGGCCGGCTCCTGCGGGCCGGAGGACCCGGGGATTCCGGCATCCGGACCGAAAGCCCTCGCGAAGTCCACCTGCGCCGTTTGAAGCACCCCGGGGAC
>JBGSPT010000019.1:0-3527 GCA_041738475.1 Treponematales bacterium | reverse complement strand
GCCGCGGCACGCGGTGCGGCCGCGCTCACATGGGCGCTCGCCCCCTTCATGACGATCCACGGGTTGTCCGTGGCGGGCCAACCCCTGCTCCTGTGGGCGTTCCTGGAATCGGCTGACGGAAGACCCGGCTTCGCGGCCTGGACGATCATCGCGGCCTTTCCTTTCTGGTCGAGCTTCGTCCTCGCGGGGGTATTCATTGGGTTCGTCCTGGGAATCTGGATTGTCGTGCTCTTGTTCCAGGACCGTCCGAGAGCGTACCGTGTTCTGCTTCCCGCGGCCATCCTGGGCACGATGAGCGTCTGCGCGAACCTCGACCTGTTCGCCCGGTTCCTTTCCTCCCCGGAGCCTTCCCAGAGGAGCGAGTTCCGCGTGGCGGCCGTTGGAGTTTCCGAATCCTTGCGCAGGATCGCCTCGCTCCTGCTCAAGGGGCATACCCATGCGGTTCCCGGCTGGAACGTGGCTCTCTTCGCGGCCGCACTGTCCGTGGGGTTCGCCAGGCTTCAGGACCGAGGCCGACGCGAGGGAGATTCGGTCATGGTGATCGGGTTCGCCTTCGCGGCCGCATCCGTGTTGTTCTATGGATTCTACGACTGGGATGGGTTCCGGGCGCTTAAGTCGGCGATGCCGCTTCTCAAGGAATTCCAGTTCGAGCGGTTTTATTTCCTGCTTCCCGCCGCGTCCTTCGCGGTGCTCCTCCTGTCCTCCCGGAGGCTCGGCGGGCTTCCCGGGAAAGCAGGGAGAGCCGCGGCGCCCGTACTCGTCCTTGCGACGATCGCCCAGTTCGCCGCCTACGCCGCGGACGGCAACGAACTCAATGCCACCCTCTTTCCACGCCGAGTACCTACGAAGGATCTCGGCAGTTCACCGAGGCTCACCCATGATCAGTACTTCGCGCCGTCGGTATTCGAAGCAGTGAAGGCAGAGATCGGATTGGAGCCGCGGGAGTACAGGGTCCTGAGCGTGGGGTTGGCCCCCGCGATCGCGGCCGGAAATGGCCTATACTGCCTTGACGCATATTTACCGGACTATCCGCTCGCGTACAAAAAGGCGTTCCGAAAGGTGATTGCAGAGGAATTGGAATCCAATCCGGTGCGGCGGGAATACTTCGACGGTTGGGGAAGCCGGTGCTACGTGTTCGCAGGGCCGCTGGATGATTTGTACTACGGCCGGGACGACACGGAATTCCTGGAGCGGCTGGTGCTTTCACGGGGCGCGCTTCGGGAGATTTGGTCAGGTCCGGTCTACCTCGTGAGTGCTGTTCCAATCCTGGACGTCGTGGACTCCGGCTTCGAGTTTCTCGGAGAATTCGGAGGCGAGGGTTCCCCGTGGATGATCCGGCTGTACCGGGTGATGCCCTGAAGGACGGGGGGGATGACTTCATCGAACTATCGGCTTCTGATCGAAATCAACCGGACTGGAAGCGTATCGAAGGCGGCGGAGGCATGCTTCTTATCGCAACCCGCCGCCTCCGCGCGCCTCCGAACCTTAGAGGAGCAATTCAGCACAAAGATTGTTGAGAAAACTCCCAAGGGTGTCCAATTCACGGCTTCCGGCCTGATTCTGCTCCGAACGGCCCGGGTGGTCGTGGCGGAGGAAAGCCGACTACTGGAACGATTGGGAAAGGTACCGGGCGGGAAGAATTGGATTTTCCTGGGCGCCAGTTCCGTTCCCGGTACGAGCCAGGTACCCCGGCTACTCGCGGAGTACCGTCGATCGAATCCCGGTGTTTACATCCGGTTACGTGTCGGCAAGACGGCTTCGATCGTCCGCGCCCTGGAACGGAAAAAATTCGATTTCGCGATCGTCGGATCCCCGGAATACAGCGCAGCCGTGGAGTACACCCAGCTGTGGACGGACGAGATTCGGCTATGCTCGGACCCTGCCCTAGGTCTCGGGGACGACGTGGACCCGGATGCCCTGTTCCGGCTGCCGGTGCTCATGGATGAACGGGGATCCGGAGTGGGCGCCTCAGTCCGGTCCTGGCTCCTGGACCAGGGGATCGATCCGGAGCGGCTGGACGTGGCGGGCGACTTCGGTATTCCGGAGGCCGTTCTCCGCACCCTCCCTGGAAGCGGGGCTGTCGCCTTCCTGCCTTCGGATATCATCGAGAACGATGTCGCGAACGGCTCGATCCGAGAGCACGGGATTAGCGGTCTTCCGCCCTTGATCCGTCCCATTCTCCTGGCCAAGAATCGCCTGGTTCCCGCCCGACCGTGCGTCAAAGAGTTTCTTGAGTATTTGAAAAACAGATGTGAACCCCCGAATTCTTAAAAAGGTTTGATTGGATTTCGATTCCCCGATATGGAAGAATGCCAGGCATCGATCCCCGCAAGGAGAGATGTCATGAAGCGTATAGTGATTGCCGCTCTCGTACTGCTGGCGCTTGCTTCCTGCTCGAAACCGAAATCCCAGGAGACCCTGGAGCTCACCTACGGGGGACAGCTCTACCCCGAGGATTACCTGATCCAAGGCGGTAACTTCTTCGGTAAGTACGGGCTCACGGTTAAGGCGAACCTGTTCAGTTCCGGGACGGAGGGGAACGAGGCCCTCATCTCCGGAGTGGTGGACGTCAATTCAGCCTCCGATTCCAAGTCCGTCGCGCTGTTCAACGCCCTCGGGCAGGATGTGGTCATTGTGGGCACGGCCCAGCGCGGTGACCGATACACTACCATCGTCCGCGCGGATTCCTCGTACACGGACTGGTCCCAACTCAAAGGTAAAAAAGTGGCAACCCGCTATGGCACCGGGGCCGAGTTCGTCCTTCACCGGTTTTTCGACTCCCGGGACGACCTGGCCTGGGAAGATTTCCAGTGGGTGAACATGAAGACCGAGGACATGATCGCCGCCCTGGACAACAAGCAGATTGAGGCGTTCACTGTCTGGGCCCCCACCCCGGAGATCTCCGAGGCCCTTGGGGTGGGCAAGGCGATGCTTAGCTACGGCAAGTACGCCCTGACGCCTGTGCTCCTCCACGTGAAGGCTTCGGTCCTTGAGAAGAAGCGGGACGCCGTGGTCCGGTTCCTGGCGGGCCTCCTTGACCGGTACGACATGATCCAGGGCAAGGGCGCCGAGGCCGCCGTCGTGGCCGCCAAGGCGGCCAGTGCGGGAGGGGCGACCATCGACCCGAAAGCGTTCGAGCTCGCGTTCCGGCGCATAGACTTCTCCCTGGACGTGGACCAGGCTATTCTCGGCGAGCTCAAGTCCACGGCGGAAACCCTGCTTAGGAACAAGAAGATCGAGGCCGTGCCCGATTTCCGCGTGGACATGTCGGTCCTGGCTGACGCGAAGGTTCTCCGAAGCAAACGATGAGTCGAGCCCCCTGGAAGAAACGGCTTCCGGCCCTTGTCCTGGCGGTGGTCCTTCTCTCCGTCTGGGAGATCCTGGTGGCCGCCGGGGCGATCAACCGGGCCCTGTTCCCCGCTCCGAGTGCCGTCCTGCTCACGATCCTCCGTAAACCCGCGCTTCTCGCGCACGCCGCCAGTTCCACGGCGCGCATGCTCGCGGCGGTGGCGGTCGGGGCGTCCGTG
>JBGSPT010000005.1:0-2239 GCA_041738475.1 Treponematales bacterium | reverse complement strand
CACCGTCGACCTCGTCGCCATCGGCATCTCCACCGGCGGTCCGAACGCCCTGCGCCGGGTTTTCGCCCGGATAGATCCGAACCTGGCCCCTCCGGTGGTGGTGGTCCAGCACATGCCCCCGGGTTTTACGGAGGAATTCGCCCGCAGCCTGGACAGGATCTGCCCCCTGGACGTGAAGGAGGCCTCGGACGGCGACCTGCTCAAGCCGGGCCGGGTCCTGATAGCCCCGGGTGACAAGCACCTGCTCGTGGAGAGGAAGAGCCTGGCCGCGGTGGCCCGGCTCTCCGACGCCCCTCCCGAGAACGGGCACCGTCCCAGCGCGGACGTCCTGTTCGCCAGCGTGGCCCGGGAATACGGCAACCGGGCCCTGGGGGTGATTATGACCGGCATGGGCCGGGACGGCGCCCGGGAACTGGGGACCTTGTTCAAGGAAGGCTGCATAACCCTGGGGCAGGACGAGGCTTCCAGCGTGGTGTATGGAATGCCCAAGGTGGCCTTCGACCTGGGCCACGTCACGGAGCAGGTGTCCCTGGACCTCATGGCGGACAGGATCTCGGAACTGGCCCGGCAACATCGTTGAACCGCCTTCGGCGGTTCAACGGATCGGTTTTCGCTTCGCGAAAACCGGCTGCCCCGGAAGAGTCTTCGGCGGTCGATGTTTACGGAACCGGCTCCGAGGCAGTACATTGAACGTAGGTAACGCACCGAAATATGAACCAGGAGGGCGTATGGCAGACAAGGCGTATAAATGCAAGGATTGCGGAAAAGAGACGATCGTGAAGGACACCAATTCCGCCCCCGATTGCTGCGGTCACGAGATGCAGGAAATCCCCATGGACCTCTGCGGCAAGGCCCATTCCGCGGAAACCGCCCGGTTCAACGAACCCGACGAGGCTTGTGACGACGGAGTCCGCTGAGCCGCTGCGCGGCTCAGCGATCGGTTTTCGCTTCGCGAAAACCGGCTGCCAATAAAAAGGTTCCTGTAAGATCGACGAAGCGCACGACAGTGCGCTTCGTTGCCTCGGGGCGCAGCCCCGAGCGAGGCTTTTGACTAGGGTTGCGGTGACCGTACGTGGTTAAACAGATCAGGAATCCGACGAAGCGCACGAGAGTGCGCTTCGTTGCCTCGGGGCGCAGCCCCGAGAGGCGACGGATGTGCGCAGGCCCGCCTGCCGGATTCGCCGTCTGGAGGACGAACATGAAAAAGTATCCCATCGTGTGCGCGTGTCTCCTGTTACTGGTGCTCGGTTCCTGCTCCCGCCCTTCCCTGTCGAAAACTTCGGAATCCCAGCCCGCCGCTCCCCCCGAGCTCTCCGACCAACCCGAATATGTTGTCCGCGAGAACATCATCTTCTCGGGAGAGGGCGCAGCTTCGCTCAAGCTGGATATAGTACTGCCGAAGGATCCCCCCGGACCCAAACCCTGCATCCTGTACCTTCCCGGGAACAGCTATGGAATGGATGCCCGGTGGACGGCTTCAAAAAAGCAGTATTCGGCCCAGATGATCGAAGCCGCGAAGAGGGGATTCGTGGCGGCAGCCGCGGACCAGCGTCTGCTGCCGCGCCTGGTCGAGGCGGGAGTGGACGTCCCCTTCGAGGCCATGATGGAAGATGTCCGCGCGGCCCTGAGGTTCCTGGCGGATCATGCCGGGGAATACGACATCGATCGGACCCGCATCGCGGTTTTGGGGTGGTCCTCCGGAGGTCACCTGGCCCTTCAGGCCGCCTTCGAGGGCGTCGATCCCGGAGGAAAATACGGGGGGGCTTCGGAGTATCCGATCGCCGCGGCGGCGGTTTCCTGCGCCCCGACCGACATGGTGAGGCTGTACCGGAGCGACGCGGCCCAGTCCTCCACCTTCCCGGAGTTCCTCGAGATCGACAGGAAGCTGATGGGTGGAGACTACGAAAACGTTCCCGACCTGTACGCCAAGGCAAGCCCGGTGCGATACCTCCGTGCGGATTCTCCGCCCGTGATCCTGGTGTCGGGCCTGCACGATTCCAGCGTGCCCCCGGAACAGGCGGACCTTATCGAAGCCCGGCTCAAGGCCGTAGGGGCGCGGTACAGGATCCTCCGACTGGAAAAATCCCACGGGGACTACTTGAGGGAGCCCGAGGTCTGGGTGTTCCTGGAGGAGGTCCTCTCCCCGGGGAAATGAGCCCGTCCACGGCCGGGCGGCGGATATCCGCCTCCGGCAAGCCAGGTCGGTCGTGCAAGGATAAACCGGCTTTGCCGGTTTATC
>JBGSPT010000482.1:0-3210 GCA_041738475.1 Treponematales bacterium | reverse complement strand
GCGTTCCGGCCGCCGGCGCCCCGCCCCGGCTCTCCGCCGCGGACAAGCAGAACCTGGTCCTGATCGGACTGGTCCTGGCAGCCTGGGCCTTGGAGGACCTTCATGGGATTCGGGGAGTCTGGATCGCCGCCGCGGGCGCGGCGGCCATGTTCGCCCTGGGGCTCCTAGGGCCGAAGGATATCAGGGCCGTCAACCCGGGGCTCCTCTTGTTCCTGACCGCCGCGTCCTCCATTGGGGCCGTCCTCGAGGGGAGCGGGATCGCGGACAAGATCTTCCCGCCCCTGGCGGCCCTTCTTCCGCGGGCTTGGTCCCCCGGCCTGGCCCTGGGAACTGTGGGCCTCTCCATGGCCGGGCACATGGTCTTGGGCAGCAACATGACCACCCTTTCCGTCCTGGCACCCGCCTTCCGGGCCGTCGGTGAAGGCGCCGGCGCTCCCGAGGCGGTGTGCTTCCTTGTTTTCATCTCCGTGACCACCCAGTTCCTCCTGCCCTTCCACCACGTGGTCCTGCTCCTGGGCGCCGAGGCGGGCCGGTACGGCCGGGGGACGGTGTTCCGGTTCGGCCTGGCCCTGACCTTGGTTTCCGCTGCTGCCGCGGCATTTCTGTATCCCGCCTGGTGGATACTGTTACGAACCCTGTGAAGACAAGCGCCGAATTTCCAGCCGGAACCTAAGCCGCAGCATACCGGGGAAGGTATTCCGGCCCAGACTTGAGGGGTGTCGTATACCCCTTCACCCAGATCTTCCGTTGGGATTCCGTAAGGCGAGTTCGGCTCAGGAACGCCCTCCGGCTGAACATCTTCTCGAGCCCCTCTTCGATCATTCTTCGGGGTATTCCCGCCTCCTCCCCGTGGACCTGATCCTGATCAGCCCTCCCTCCGATCCGATACTTCTTACAGTAGTTGTGATGCACTAGGTAGCACATAAGCCGGGACATCCCGTTGGCCACATCACGGCTGAAACAGACCGTCTCCCTGTGGTGGTTGGCCTGGTCCTTCCGGATCTCCCGGTCCAGGTAGTTCGAGGCGAACAGGGGGTTGGAATAGGTCCTTGGGAGTTCGGAATGGACCCGAAGGTGGGCGACCCTGTGAGCTACATCCTGGTTCCGGAAGAGTGGGTTGTTGGAAAGGACATGTTGATATTCTTTTTTCTCATCGGTGATTAAGACAAGGGGGAATCCTCCCCGGACCGCGCGGTCCTCGCCGATCCCGTCCAGGATATCCCGGAAGGTCCTACCAACCGCGCCTCGCTCGAAGGATACTCGGGGGTAGAGTTCGGCAGCTCGGGCTCTCTGGGAGGCCGTCATGGTGCCGGAGCGTCTGCGGGTGGCGTGACTCGCGTCTAGGACAAACCGGGAACCCGAGGTGATCGAGATGGTGATCTCGCTGGGAAAGAATTGGGAAACGGTGAAAGATACCAGTCCATCAACACAGACAGCTTCCTTCGAATCGGCGAAACGGCGTAGGTAAGCGTGGAGAGCAATCCCCTGGCGGGTCAACCGGTCGAGGCGGTTCTGGACCGTGCCGCAGGACAGGCCGAGGTTGCGGCTCAGGGCGCGAAGGCTTTCGGAGGAAGCGTGGCGACCGAGGAGTCCGGGGTAATCCACCTTTCGCTTGGCGTAATAATCGATGGAAAAGGTCTGGGTGGAGAAGGTCTTGCCGCAGGATCGGCACCGGAATCGGGGTATGACTCCGAAGGTGCGGGTGAGATAGAATCCGAAGGGGGTGAACCAACTCGGAGGAGGCTCACTTAAATGTAGATCACACAAAGGGTTGGGACAGAAGGGGAACGAGGACATCGGTACCTCCCGGAGGGCTGTCTGCCCCCCGTCCTAATACCGCTCTTGCCTCTCCTCACCGCTTGCACCTTCACAGGTTTTGTAACAGTAATCGGTTTGCCAAACCTGTCCATCCGTGCCAGAATCCGGGACATGGACGCGATCCCTATCAACACCGACACGGGGCCCCAGGTGGTCCTGGAGCTCATCTATCGCCTGAAGGTGAAGGACGTCATGACTCCGGACCCGGTCACCGCGGCCCCCGGGGACACGCTCCGGTCCATCCAGGAAGCCATGCGGGACCGGGGCTTCTCGGGGGTTCCCGTGGTGGAGGGCGGTCGCCTGGTCGGGATCGTCTCCATCGGGGACATCCTGTCCGCACTGGACGGGGGCTGGATCGGGGAGAAGGCCGAAGACCGGATGACCCGGTCCGTGATCGTCCTGGAGGACGACATGCCCCTGACCTTCGCCATCACGTACCATCAGCGCTACCGGTACGGCCGCTTCCCGGTGTTGGACAAGTCAGGGAAGCTGGTCGGAATTCTGACCCCCACGGACATCATCCGGTCCCTGTTGGTGGAGATGAACCGGGAGGTGGAGCGCCTGGAATCCCGGCTCAAGGAAAACGCCGAGCCTCCCGGGGGCGAGACGGTGCGGCTGGCCTTCTCCACGGTGCGCTTCGACTTCGAGAACGCGGGCCGGGCCTCCGGGGCGATCAAGAAAGCCCTCAAGGGCCGGGGCGTGGATCCGTCTCTCATCCGCAGGGTGGCGATCGCGAGTTACGAGCTGGAGCTGAACCAGGTGATCCATTCCGTGGGGGGCACCATCACCTTCACCCTGGAACCCGGGCGGATCGAGGTGCGAGCCGAGGACCGGGGCCCGGGAATTCCGGACCTGGATCTGGCGATGCGGGAGGGGTACTCCACCGCGGACGAGTGGATACGCTCCCTCGGCTTCGGGGCGGGGATGGGCCTTCCGAACGCCCGCAGGAGCGCCGACGAGTTCGCCATCGAGTCCGCCCCAGGCAGCGGGACCTCCGTGCGGGTGGGGTTTGCGCTGAAGACGGATCGAGCGTAGGATAGGCCATGTTCGATTCGAGGGTGTACAAACAGCGGCGGGAGGCCCTACGGCGCTCCCTGGCGGACCGGGGGCTCTCTGCGGGCACGGTCCTTTTCCCGGGCAACCGCGAAAGTCCGATGAACTACGCGGACAACGCCTATCCCTTCCGGCAGGATTCCTCGTTCCTCTATTTCGCGGGGATCCCCGAGCCGGATCTGGCCCTGACCCTGGATCTGGGGACCGGGAAGGCCCTCCTCTTCGGGGACGAGCTCTCCCTGGACGACGTGATCTGGACGGGTCCCCGGCCCTCCCTCCGGGAGCTCGCCGAGGCTGCGGGCCTGGACGGTGTCCGGTCCCGGTCCGCCCTGGGGGCCG
>JBGSPT010000459.1:0-1894 GCA_041738475.1 Treponematales bacterium | reverse complement strand
GCTCCGGAGCCACCGCCGGCCGTGCCGAGGCGGGATCGATCAGACGGCGCGCGAAGGCTCGCAGATCGGCAAGTACGCGGGGATCGACGGGACGGGTCATGGGTTTCTCCTCGGCGGGTGCGTTCACGGCACGGGATCCGCGGTGCGGGCTCCGGGCCTGGCGATCGCTGCGGCCGAAGCCCACTATAATTTCCCCTCCGGGACCCTGTAAACCGCCGAACCCGGGGCGCCTTCCACAGGAAGCGATCCCAGGTTGACGGCCCTCCGCGGCCGCTGTAGTCTGTTCCAGGTTCCGCATCCACAGTACGACCGGCGAGGCCCTGAACGGAATGCCCAAACTCCTGCTCATCAACCCCTCCAACGCCCACAAGGGCCTCGGCAACGTGACCGGGACCGCCTGGCCTCCCCTCAACCTGCCCTATATCGCGGCTCTAACCCCGCCTGGGTACGAGATCGAGGCGATCGACGAGAACATCCGCCCCTTCGAGTTCCGCCCCGCGGACCTGGTGGGCATCACGGCCTATACGGCATCGGCGCCCCGGGCCTACGAGATCTCGGCGATATTCCGCTCCCGGGGGATTCCCGTGGTCATGGGGGGCATCCACGCCTCCATGGTGCCCGAGGAAGCCCAGGAGCACTGCGACTCCGTGGTAGTGGGGGAAGCCGAGTCCGTCTGGCCCGAGGTCCTGGCGGACTTCGAGGCGGGGCGCCTGCGGAAGCGCTACGACGGAGAGAGGCTGTCCCTGGACGATCTTCCCATCCCCCGTCGGGACATCCTGGAGAACGGATATTACAGCTGGGGCTCCATCCAGACCTCCCGGGGCTGTCCCATGAACTGCTCCTTCTGCTCCGTCACGGCCTTCAACGGCCGGACCTTCCGGCGCAGGCCCCTGGATTCGGTGATGGCGGAGCTTGAAAAGATTCCCCAGCGGCGGGTCCTCCTGGCGGACGACAACCTGATCGGATTCGGACCCGAGGATCGGGAGTGGACCCGTTCCTTCTTCGAGGCCGTGATCCGCCGCGGGATCCGGAAGACGTTTTTTGCCCAAGCCTCTCTGGAATTCGGGGAGGATCCGGAGCTGATCCGCCTGGCGGCCAGTGCGGGGCTCCGGATCGTCTTCATCGGAATGGAGTCCGTTCAGCCCGAGTCCCTGGCGGCCTTCCACAAGTCGGTCAATCTGAAGGAGCTCGCCCGGGCGCGTTACCACGAACTCATAGCCCGGATCCGGAAGGGCGGCATCGCCGTCCTGGGAGCCTTCGTGCTGGGCTGCGACACCGACGAACCCTCGGTCTTCCCCCGCACACTGGACTTCATCCTCTCCTCGGGCATCGACGTCATCCAGGTCACCAAACCGACGCCCCTGCCGGGCACGGAGCTGTGGAAGTCCCTGGACCGGGAAGGGCGGATCCTCTCGAAGAATTTCCCGGAGGATTGGACAGAGTACCGGTTTACCAAGATGCTCTACGAGCCCGAGCGCATGACCGTGGACGAGGTGTACGAGGGCTTCACCTGGCTTCGGGGGAAGTTCTACAGTACCGCCCGCACCCTGGCCAGGACGCTTTCCACCCTGTGGACCACGAAAAGCCCCGTCGCCGCCCTGCTCTCCTACAAGTTCAACGCCTCCTACAGAAAAGCCTTCCTGGAGTCGGAGCACTACCGCCGATTCTGGTCCCCGGCACTGCGGGAAAGATTCCGGAGGCTCCGTTCCGGTCCCCTTTCCGGCGGTCCCATCCCAGATCTTGACGGACCGGTTCCCGAAGTCCCACAATCCGAGGCATGAGGGCCTCAGAAAAACTCCCCCCGGTCCTCCTCTGGATCCGCGAATCCGGAGGCTCCTGGTACGGGATCGCCGAGAGCGGCGGCCGGCTCGCGGCCGCGTCGTCGGGCCGGACC
>JBGSPT010000433.1:0-5493 GCA_041738475.1 Treponematales bacterium | reverse complement strand
ATGAGGCGCTCGATGCCCGCCAGAGTCCGGGCCGCGGATTCCGCGGCGTCTCGCGCCTCCCGGCCCGCCAGGAGGCCCTTGCGGACGGCCTTCGCGAAGGCGAAGGCGAACATGGCGGAGACAGAGGTTTCCGGATAGTTTCCCTCCCGGGCGCCCTGGTCCAGGACCTGGTGCCAGAGACCGCTGTCGGGATCCTGGTACTTGAGGACCGAGGCGGCCAGGCCGCGAAGGAAACCCGTCAGGATCCCGCGGCCTTCATGGTCCCCGGGCAGGTAGTCCAGGGTGTCCACCAGGGCCATGGCATACCAGCTGATAGCCCGGCCCCAGAAATTCGGGGAGCATCCCGTGTCCGGCCGGCTCCACAACTGCCGGCGCGACTCGTCCCAGGCGTGGTAGAGCAGGCCCGTGCGTCCGTCCCGGGTCCGTTCCCAGGCGATCCGGAACTGGGACACCGCCTCGTCGAAGAGTTCCGGCCTGTCGAAGCGCCGCCCGCAGGCGGCCGCGAAGGGCTGGGCCATATAGAGGCCGTCCAGCCACATCTGGTCGGGGTAAACCTTCTTGTGCCAGTACCCGCCGCAGAGGCAGCGGGGCTGACGGCTCAGCTGGCCCAGGAGACGATCCGAGGCGGCACGGAGCCGGGGGGTTCCGGATTCGGGATGCAGGAGCAGAAGGCGCCCGGGATTGACCTGGTCCAGGTTGTAGTCGTCCTCCCGGTAGCCTTCGATGCGGCCGCCGTCCCCCACCCGGGCGTCCACGAAACGCCGGGCCGCTTCCCGGAGCTCCGGGTTCCCGTGGACCCGGCCGGCCCGGTCCGCGGCCAGAAGGAGCAGTGCGTTCTCGTAATGCCAGGAGAGGGTTTCAGGCGGTGTCCGTTCCAGCAGGAACCTGGACCAGCGGATCGATCCGGGAAGTTCCCGCAGGACCGTCCGGCCCACCGCCGGGTCGTCGTTCGCCCTAGGTGTCATGCTATCCCCCTCGAGGCTCGGGGCGGCGGGCCGCAACCCGCCGCCCATGTTCCGTCCGGCGGCCGGACCCTACTTGAGCAGTCCCGCTTCCGTGAGCTGGGCCTTGGCCTTCTTTTCCAGGTCCTTGGCTCCCAGCTTGTCCAGGCCCGCCAGGAAGGCCTTCCAGGAAGCGGGGGTCAGCGCCTGCTGGCCCAGGGCGAACTTGACGAGGTTCTCGGTGTAGAACCGCTCGAAGTCGGCCTTGTTGGCGGGGGGCTCGATCAGCATGGCCGCGGTGGCCTCGGTCCAGGGCTGCTTGGTGAAGTAGCGCCAGATGTCCAGGGGCTTTATGGTCCGGCCGTTGATGGTCTTGTGGGGCACGTAGCGGGGAAGGAGTTCCCAGTCCGAGTTGACCGAGGCCAGGTTGCGCAGCTGGAGCACCGGTACGTTGGCCGCCTTGGCGTAGGACTTGTCGGGGTCCGGCAGGCCGGCGGTGGTCACGTTTCCGTCCGAGTCCAGCATATGGTTCACGCCCTTTTCCCCGAACATGGCCAGGGCGTAGCCGTCCGTGGCGAACCATTCAAGGAGCCTGGCGATCGCGTCGCCCTTGCCCGCGTCGACGGCCCGCTTGGAGATCACGTGGATGCGGGTGTCCACGTAGAGCATGCCCTCGGAACTCTTGCCCTTGGGACCAACGGGGGGAGGAACGGGGATCCACTCGCCCTCGGGGAAGTTCTTGTCGAAGGCGGGGTAGTTGGCCACCGTGGACAGGGCCGCGAAATTCTCCCGCATGATCCCGTATTTTCCCTGCTTCCAGCGGGCCCGGAATTCGTCCTTCTTGAGGGTGGTCCAGTCGGGATCGATGTACTTGTCCTTGTTGAGCCCGGCTATGAAGACCAGGGCGTCGTAGTATTCCGGCTTGCGGACATTCAGCCCGAAGGCCTTGGAGCCGGTGACGTCCCACATCCCCGCCACGCCGTAGGCTCCCATGATGGGGTCGAAGCGGACGCCCAGGCCCCAGTTGGTGATGTCCGAGGTCTCGATGTAGGCACCGAATCCGTAGGTGTCGTTCTTCCCGTTGCCGTCCGGGTCGTTCAGGGTGAAGGCCTTGGCGACCTTGTAGAAATCGTCGATGGTCTTGGGAACAGCCAGGCCCAGCTTGTCGAGCCAATCCTTGCGGATCACCCAGCCGTCGGTCATGGGCATCTTCCCGGGGTCCGGCAGGCCGTACATCTTTCCCTTGTACATGGCCAGCTTGTTGCGGAGGGGGTCGTCGTAGTGGGTCTTGGTGCGCATCGGCATCTTCTTCATGAGCTCGTCCACCGGGGCCAGGAGCCCCTGCTTGGTGAGCTTCACGAACACGTCCCGGTTGACGTGGAGGATGTCGGGCAGGCGGTTGGCCGCCGCGGCGGTGACGATCTTCGTGTCCTGGTCCGTGAAGCTGGTGGGCAGGAGGCTTATCTTCATTTCGATACCCAGGGTCTCCCGGACGATCCGGTAGCCGACCCAGTCGGCGGGGGGCGGGCCGGCCTCGCTGGCCGTGCCGGTGATCCACAGCTCGATCTCCACGGGCTTGGCCTGGGCGCCGGCTCCGAGGGCTACGCTCAGTACCAGGGCGAGCGCGAGGAACGCGCGGGCCGTCTTCGTCTTCATGGGAACCTCCTTAGAACGCGATCGAAACCTTGATCGGGGCCGAACGGCCCCGGCCGGGCGCCCCGGTTCGGCGTCTCCGGCCCCTATCGAACGCCGCTACCCCTTGAGGCCTCCGGAGAGGGTTCCCTTGGTGAAGTAGCGCTGGATCCACGGATAGATGAGGAGCATGGGCAACGTGGTCAGGAAGACGCTGGCGGCCTTGAGGGACTCCATCCGGGCCTCGCTGAAGACGTTGATGTCCACGTACTCGTTGAAGTTGGCCGCCTGCAGGATGTTCCGCAGGAGGATGGGCAGGGGCTGGAGGCTCGCGTCCCCCAGGTAGAGGATGGCGTTGAAGAAGTCGTTCCAGTAGTGCACCCCGTAGAACAGCCCGATGGTCAGCAGGATGGGTTTGGACAGGGGGAGCACGACCTTGAACAGAATGTAGATCTCGCTGGCTCCGTCGATCCGGGCCGCCTCCTTGAGCTCCTCCGGCAGGCCCTCGAAGAAATTCTTCATGACGAAGACGTTGTATACGTTGATCGCCCCGGGAACCACGACGGCCAGGAGCCTGTCGTAGAGGCCCAGGCTCGTGACCACCAGGTAGCTTGGGATCAGGCCCGGGTTGAACAGGAAGGGGATCAGGACCAGGGTGTGAAGGAATTTCCGTCCCGGCAGGCTCTTCACGGAAAGCACGTAGGCCAGGGGCACCGTCAGGAAAAGGCTCAGGGACACCCCCATGGCCAGGATCAGGAAGCTGTTCCAGGCGGCGATCAGGAAGCTCGGGTGGGTCAGGAACTGTTTGTACGCGGCCAGGGACCAGCGGCTCGGGGGAACGAGCATCCCGAAAGTGCGGTCCGAGAGGTCCACCTGGGGGGTGACGGAGAGCATGAACACCCGCCAGACCGGCACGACCATGATGACCAGGATCACCGCCAGGTAATTGTCCACGAAGAACTGGAAGACCGCGTCTCCCGGGCTCTGCCTGAGCTTCCGCATCCCGGCCTCCTTCAGTACAAGCCGCTGCCGGCGATGCGCTTCGCCAGGCGGTTGGCCGTGACCAGGAAGGCCAGACCGATCAGGCCCTTGAACAGGCCCACCGCCGTGGCCACGCTGTAGTCCGCGTTGAGGATCCCCTGCCGGTAGACCCAGGTGTCGATGATGTCCCCAACGTCGTAGACGGGCACCGAGTACAGCACGAAGAGCTGGTGGAATCCCGCGTCCAGGATGGTGCCGATCCGGAGCAGGGCCACCACCACCACCACCTCCAGGATGCCCGGAAGGGTGATGTATCGCACCTGCTGGAGCCGGCTGGCTCCCTCGACCTGGGCGGACTCGAAGAGGGCCGGGTCGATGCCCATGAGGGCGGCCAGGAAGATGATGGCGCTCCACCCCATCTCCTTCCATAGGTCCGAAAAGACCACGATGAAGGGGAAGACCGCCGGGTCGCCCATGTAGTTCACGGTGCCGATACCCGCGGCCCGGTTGATCTCGTTGAAGAGCCCCTCGCTGGCGGAGAAGAGCCCCAGGAGGATGCCGTGCAGGATGATCCAGGACAGGAAGTGGGGAAGGTAGGCCAAGGTCTGAACCACCTTTCGCAAGGCCCGGTGCCCGGTCTCGTAGAGGGCCAGGGCCAGGAGGACGGCCGCGGGAATGCCCAGGATCAGCTTGGCCAGGGAGTACATGAGGGTGTTCCGGATCAGCGGCCAGAGGTAGGGGCTTCGGAAGAAGGCCGCGAAGTTCGTGAAGCCGTTCCAGGGGCTGCCCCAGACCCCGTCCAGGGGGGAGAATTCCTTGAAGGCGATCTGGGCGTTCCAGAGGGGCAGGTAGCGGATGACAAGGAAGAAGGCCAGGGGGATGACCGCCAGGGCATAGATGCCCCGGAACTTCCAGGCGTGTCCTAGGGCTTCCGGAAGGGTCCTCCTCGAGATTCGTGCGGGCTGTACCCTGGAACGATCCACTCCGCCTCCCCGCGGCCGCGGTCTTTCTTCCGCGGCACGCCTTCAGGGTAGACCCGTTCCGGAAGAAGATGCAGGCGCTCTATAGGATTTTACCGACGTTCTCCGGTTTCCCGGTAGGCCTGGGGGGTGGTCCCGCAGAGCTTTCGGAAGACCCTGCAGAAGTAGGAGGGGTCCGGGAATCCGACCCGGGCGGCCACCTCCGCCACGGGGAGCGAGGAGGCCGTCAACAGCTCCCGGGCCTTCCGCATCCGGTACCGGTTGAGGAAATCCCAGATGCCGATCCCCAGTTCCCGGTGGAAGAGCCGGGACAGGTGGTCCTCGTTGACTCCCGCGGCCTCGGCCAGGCGGGCCCGGGTGAAGGGGCGGCCGTACTGCGCCAGGATCCACGCCAGGGCCCGCTTGACCGCGGGGTTCCCGGCCCCGAGCTCGTCCCGCAGGGCCAGCCGGACCGTCCGGCCGAACTCCTCGTCGGTCCAGATGCCCTTCACCTGGACCACGACCCGGAGGTGGCGGTCCAGCCGCAATAGATCCTCCTGATCCAAAAGGCGGCCGGTCAGGACGATGACCGGTACGTGGCGGAGACGCTCCTCGGATTTCATGTACTCCAGGATCTCCTGCCCCGAGGAGCCCGGCAGTCCCAGGTCCAGGATCGCCAGGGCCGGGATCCGTTCCGCAAGCAGGGCAAGGGCATCGTCGCCCCGGGCCGCCTCGACCACTTCGAAATCTGGGAATTCCCGGGCGAAGAATCCCCGTAGGCGGGCCCGCTGGGCGGGGTCGTCGTCCACCGTCAGAATAGGATTTCCCAGGAGGGTGAGGAGGTCCTCGGATCCGCCCTCCAGGAGGCGGGCCAGGATCTCCCTGTGAGGGGGCCGGGAGTCCGTTCGCTCCCGGGAGCCGGCCTCCATCGGCGGTCGCGCCGCCGCCGTCCCCGCATGTCCGCCGCCTCCCGTTCCCGC
>JBGSPT010000478.1:0-2314 GCA_041738475.1 Treponematales bacterium | reverse complement strand
CTTCGGACCGAGGCCGCGCCGAGGATGAGCCCCCGGGCGGCGTTCCGCCTGATCTACCTGGCCGGACGCGCCGCCGAGACGGGCATCGCCCCGCCGAAGGCCTCGGAGGGAGAAGCCCCGGACCCCGGGGGCTACGCCCGGCAGGCCTATGAGGAGGTCCGGACCCGGAGCCCGGAACCCTATTACCGCCTCCTGGCGACTCACAGGCTCGGGCTTCCCCTGGTCGAGCTCCCTTCCTCCCGGCCCGTCGAGCCCCGGCTCCCGGAGTCTCGGTCCGCCCGGGATGTCCGGCGCTCGGGTCCGGACCCGGAGGACTACCTGGCCGGCTTCGCCCTCTTCGGCCTGGCCGACCTGATCCCCCAGGAGATCCGGGCGCTGGAGGACACCCCGGACTACCCGGGTTCGGAAGCCCTGCGCCGGATAGCGGCCCTCCTTCGGGACCAGGGAAACCCCTCGGCCTCCATGCTCGTGATGAACCGTCTGCTCGAAAATCCCGGATACGAGGCCTCCCGGGAGGACTGGGAGCTCCTCTGGCCCCGGCCCTGGCCCGCGGAAACCTCCGCGGCGGCTTCCGCCTCGGGCATGGAGGAACACCTCCTCTACGGGCTCGTACGGTCCGAGAGCTTCTTCCGCCCCGCGGTGGTGTCCCGGGCGGGGGCGGTCGGACTGGCCCAGCTCATGCCCGCCACGGCGGAGGAGACGGCCCGGCGCCTGCGCATGGGCTCCTACGATCTCGAGAAACCGGCGGACAACCTTCGCCTGGGGAGCGCCCATTTCGCGGGCCTGCTGCGGGCCCTGAACGGCCGGGTCCTGCCCTCGGTCTTCGCCTACAACGCCGGGCTCTCGCGGATGCGCCAGTGGGAACGGGCCGCCCCGGGCTTTCCGGACGACCTTCTGCTGGAATCCCTGTCCATCGAGGAGACGCGCCAGTACGGCCGGAACGTTCTGTGGGCTTCGGTGGTGTACGGGGTCCTCCACTACGGGTTGGACGCCGAGGAGGCGCTGATGGGGATGCTGAACGAGCGCGCAGGGACGGCGTCGCGGCCATAACGGCGACACAGTCCCGGCGGCTGCGAAGATTTTAGAGCCTCGTCGATTCGTTTTAAACGCGCGTTCCCGAGACCGGGGCGTTCGACTTACGCTGCCAGGGAGATCAGGGAGCCCGGAGGAAGGCCGAGGTTCGGGACGTAGGGGCCGCTCCGGGCCGCCAGGGCATGGGCTTCCCGGCCGTACTGCTCCAAGAGAGCGTCGATCCGGTCGGAACTGACCAGGCCGGAGTTTTCCCGGGAAGCCAGGGCGTCGGACTTGAGGCTGGAAAGCCGGTCGATCAGGGTGTTCAGGATCTTGAGGCGGTCCACAGAGGAGGCCCGGCCTTCGCCGGCGGCGACTCCGGCCACATGTTCGAAGTGGGCGTAGATGACCTGACTGCGGGGTACGGGGATGGAGACGCGTCCGGGCGCGCTGTACCGGGACAGCATCACGGCGAGGGGCAGGCTGTACGCGGAATCGATCGTCTGCATCGCTCTCCTCCAAATTCATTATCGGAGGAACCGAGCGCCCGTATTATAACCTATTTTTCTACAGGATTTCCGGATCACCGGGATCGACCTCGGCCTGCGGTTTCGAGGGCCGACGCTATTTCCTGCTGGCCTTGTACAGCCGGTCGTTGACCGCGGCGCCCAGACCCGCATCGGGGATCCGTTCGGCCCAGAGCTCCTCGAAGTCCCCCGAATCCAGTTCGTGGAGAAGATCGAAGAGGTTGGCCGCCGCCTCCACGGGATCCCCGGCCTGGGAGAGGACCCGGATGTCCGCGAACCGGGCGGCAGATTCTTCAAGGCGCGCCCGGCTTTCAGCGTCGAAGACCAGGGCGGCCGCCCTTCCCGCCGGGTGCGCCCCGGACAGACCTCCGGAAGGCGTCAGCCTCAGGGCGAGCCGAGGCGCGTAATGGTTGGCCAGCTGGCCGGGCGCCTTGGGCGCGGGATCCGTGCGGTCCAGCACCTCGATCCCCGGCGCCACCGCTCCCAGACGCTCCAGGGACAGACCCCCGGGTCTCAGGATCCGAGGAACCGGTCCGGTCACATCCACAACCGTGGATTCCACACCTACAGGGCAGCGTCCCCCGTCCACGATCAGGTCCACCCGGTCCCCCAGCTGGGCGGCCACGTGTTCCGCCCGGGTCGGGCTCAGGTAGCCGAAGGGATTGGCGCTGGGCGCGGCCACGGCCCCGGTGGAAAGCTCGATCAGGGCCCGGGCCACGGGATGGTTCGGCAGGCGCACCGCCACGGTGGGAAGGCCGCTGGTGGCCAGGTCGGGG
>JBGSPT010000324.1:0-1953 GCA_041738475.1 Treponematales bacterium | reverse complement strand
GGCCGGGGCCTTCGTGTCCTCCGATTCCGCGGCCAAGCGGCTCCGCTGGCTGGGGGGAACCCTCCTGGCCCCGGGGATCGTCGTGCTGACCGCGGGGCTCGCCCTGCGTCTGGCCGCGGACCCCCTGGTGCTGAGGGCCATCCGGGATCCCGAGCTGCAGCGAGCCCTGGCGGACCCCGCCCTCGCGGTGGTGCGGGACTGGATCCGCCGCCCCCTGTGGACCGTCTCCACGGGGTTCCTGGCATCCGGCTCCGTGGCGGTCATCCTGGGGGGCGGCCTCTCGGCCTCCCGCAAGGCCCTCCGGTATCGGGACTTCTAGCGGCGGAATGAGCCGGACGGAGGCTCGGAACACGGGTCCCGGATACCAACAGGTACGGAGCGAACTACGATGGCGCACGACGATTCCGACAACGAACGCTTCCTGCGGAGCCTGGGCTTCCCCTCCCTCCGGGTCCACGATTCCTTCAACCACTTCGACTTCACGGAGCCCGGCCGCCGCGTCCTGGTGATCGGCCCCATGGGCTCCGGAAAGACCGAGTTCTCAGCGCGGATCTGGCGGGATTCCCGGGTGGCCCTGAAAAAGGGCGGCGCCGTCGCCGCGGCCACCTCATCCAAGGGGGCGGACCGGCGAAAACTCTTCTTCGTCCGCTCCAGCCTGGACCGCTCGCGCTTCCCGGACTATCCCGAGGACGCCCTGGCCTACCGGGGGGGGTTCGAACGCTGCGGGGACCAGATCGCGGCGGTACGGGACTCCTTCGACCTGGAGAGTGTCCTGGCCTGCAATCCCGAGACGGGGACCTGGATCGTGGACGAGGCGGCCTTCTACGACGAACGGGTGGCCTACCTCATGCGGGACGAGTCCGAGAAGCGCGGGCTGTTGTTCATCTGCCCGACCCTGGTGCTCAACTTCCGGAGGGAGATCTTCAACCAGACCGCCCGGCTACTCCTGGAGACCGCAACGGACGTGATCCCCCTGACCGCCTACTGCGAGCACCCGGACTGCATCGCCGACTCCCTGTACACCTACCGGTACTACGCCGTGGACGGCGCCGAGTGCCCGGCCCCGTATTTCGATCCCCTGATCATCATCGGGGGGGACCGCCGCAAGGATGACCCCCGGGAGCCCAACTACTGCACCCGCTGCGACCGCCACCACTTCCTGCCGGGCAAGGAGTACACCTACTTCACCCTGAAACCCCTGGGCGAGGCGGCCTCCCGGGGGGACCTGAAGCCCCTTCTGATCGAGCTGTCCGCCCTGGCCGGGAACGTCGAGGGCTCCCGCCTGGCCGCCTCCCTGCGGAATCGGCACCTGGACAGGGATGACCCGGAGCCCGAGAACATGGAAACCCTCAAGGTTCCCTGCCTGGCGGAACGCGCCCTCGTGTTCCTCTACGCCGAGGCGAACCTGCTGTCCCTAGAGCAGCTGCGCAAGGTGGCCGCGGACCTGGGCCTGGACCGGGACTACCTTGCCGGCCGCCTGGCGGACAACCGAAGGCCCGTGGAGCTCTGATCTACCCCCTCCGGGAATCCGCCAGGTGCAGGATCGCCAGCCGGGGATGGCGGAAGAGCATCCGGGGACCGGCCCAGCCCATGACCTCGCGGATCCGGGCTCGCATGTCCGACCGGTAGCAGTGGGTCCTGCACCGGGAGCATACCGGCTTGGCCTCCCCGTAGCGGCAGGATCGGAGCCTCTCCCGGGCGTACTCCCGGAGGGCCTCGCACTCCTCGCAGGCCTCACCTGACCGGTTCCCGTGGAAGCGGCGGCAGTACATCCCGATCATGACTTCCAGCGTATGAAGCTCCCGTTCGATGCGATTCAATCGATATCCCCTTCAACATGTCGGCTCGAGATCGGGCACCGCGGCCCGGAGTCCGCGGCCCCGAAAACCGCGCCTCTCCCTAGCCCGCCAAGGTCTCCCGGGCGGCCTCCAGGAAGGCGGTCAGGGACGCCTC
>JBGSPT010000285.1:0-1980 GCA_041738475.1 Treponematales bacterium | reverse complement strand
GCTGGCCGGCCGGATCTGGGGCGCCGAGGCGCCCGCCCCGCCCGCCCGGGGCCTGCTCCTCGCTCTCTCCCCCGGCGGAACCGAGGGCGGGTACACCGGGACCTGGATCTTCGCCTTCGATTCGGACCGGGACGCCCGGGTCTACGCCCCCATATGCCGCCTGGCCCACCTGGCTTTCATCCGGGCAGTCCACGGGCCCGGGGGAGAGGCGGCCTCATCGGCCGCCTTGGAACGCACGGTTTGGACCGCCGAAGGAGGCCTGGTCCGGGCCTCCGGGTTCCCCCTTTCGGTATCGTCCCTGCTCCGGGCCCTGGACGGCTTCCTTCCTTAAGGACCCTATCGGGATTCTTCGGACCCGGCACGGCTCAGGGCGCCCGGGCGGGCACCCTCTCCAGGAAGTCGAGCAGGGCCGGTACGATCCCCGGCGAAAGTGGGAAGGAGGGATCCGAGAAGGAGGCGTAGTTTTCCTCCACCTCGTTCCCCACGAGCTTCAGGATGTGGTTCGTCCCGGGCAGGAGGACCGCCTCCGCGTCGGGGACGGCCATCCGGAGCCGGTCGAATTCCTCCAGGGTCACCTGGAGGTCCAGGTCCCCCTGCAGGAGCAGGACGGGCAGGCCGGAGGAGGACAGCCGGGAAAGCTCGGTACCCAGGTCGTAGCTCAGCCAGGAGGCCAGGTAGGGCTGGAAGCTCCTGCGGAAGAGGTTCTCGATGAAGGGGCTGACCGAATCCACGAAACGCCCCGCGTCCAGTTCCCCCAGGACCCGCATGATCTCCGCCCGGTACTCCTCGGGGGCCCCCAGGGCGGCGTCCACGACGAGTTCCCGGAGACCCCGGCCCGACACGCCCATGGCGGCCAGGGCATCCGCCCTCGCCTCCCGGAGGGCCGCGGCCCCGACAAGGGCTCCGTCCCCCAGGCCGAGGACGAGGACCCGGTCGAAGCGGGGATCGCCGTCAAAGGAATCCAGACAGGCGGCCGCGTCCCGCACGTGGTCCTCGAACACGAGGCTTCCCTCGTCCTCCACTAGGCGGTACGCCTTTCCGGCCCCGCGCTTGTCGTAGCGGTAGCTCGCGACACCCGCCCGGGCCAGGGATTCCGCGAGCATGCGGAGGGAATCGTTCCGGCCCGGAACCTGCCAGTTGTTGCCGTCCCGGTCGACGGTCCCCGAATCGGGCAGGAGGACCGCCAAGGTGAAGGGGCCGGCCGCGTCGGCGGGTACCAGCAGAGTACCCGGAAGGATCCCCCGGCGGGTGTCGAAGGACCGCTCCCCCGCCCGGTCCCGGACCTGCGGCGTGCGGCGGAGCTCGAAGCGCCCGGACCGGCCCCCCTGGATGAGGGTTCCCGCGACGAGCTCCCCCTCCCGGGGCCCGGCCAGCTCCAGGGGTTCCATCCCCAGCTCCACGGAAAGGTAGAGGTCCGGTCCCTCTGCCTTCAGGGTCCCGACGGGCCGGCCGTAGGCCCCCTGCCCGGGCAGGTCCAGGAGGGCTCCCCCCGCGAAGATCTCCAGCCGGGCCGGAAAATCCCCCCGGGCCGTCCGGAGCTCCCCCTCCCATAGGCCGATCCAGGAGGCATCCTGGGCGGAAACGCGGAGGAGGGCCAGGACCGAAAGGAGGGCGAAGGCGGACCGGCGGATGCCGGGCTGGAGGGCTTTCATGGACCCGAGTATACCCGGAATCGCCGCGGCTAGGAATCTTCCCGGTCGCTCAGGACCTCGAAGCGGCGGGTCGAGGTCCGTCCCTCCTCGTCCATCACGGTCAGCACGCTCCGTCCCCGGGCGGGGCGGACCTCCAGCTTGTGCTCGGGTCCCGAGGTTTCTCCCAGGTACTCCCCGTCCAGGTGCCAGAAGAGCCGGGTCCGGGCATCCCGGTGCACCGCCCGGAACACGGCCCTGCCGGGAGTGCCGTCCAGCTCCACGGGGATGAAGAGCCGGGCCCCCTCCTCGGGTACCAGAACCGTGACGGGGATTTCCGCCCCGGTCCCGC